>JAGHUS010000026.1 GCA_018064685.1 Bacteroidales bacterium
ATATCCATAAGAGACATAGTTGTATATTTTTAGAAGTTATTAAATATATTTACTGTAGATGTGAAATCTGTTGTTTGTTGAATCTCGGAATCATTATCCGAAGATAAAGAAAAAAATATCCATAATAAGAGACATAGTTGTATATTTTTAGAAGTTATTAAATTTATTTACTGTAGATGCGTAATCTGTTGTTTGTTGAATCTCGGAATCATTATCCGAAGATAAAGAAAAAAATATCCATAATAAGAGACATAGTTGTAATTTTTTAAGAGGTTAAACGTTTTGTTTTTGTTTGACGATGCAAAGGTACGGCGATTTTCCTATACATGATTTTCAATTTGTGAAATCGTGACGGACAAATTGTGAAAACGCTATCATAGTGTGAAAATATGGCTCGTTGGAGTGGATTTCTCCTCATTTTTTTGGCTATGTCGGCAGAAATCATCAACTTTGTCACATGATTACACGATACACTTTTCACGAAGGAAAACTTACCATTGCCATCAATGGGCATGTAGATAGCAGCATGGCCATGATGCTGCAGGAAGAGATGAACGCTGCGATAGAGAAGCACCGCAGCAAAACCACCGAACTGGTGCTCGATGCCGAAGGAATGAGTCATATCTCCAGCCTTGGCCTGCGCTGCATACTGCAACTGAAGAAGGAGTGGCCGGAAGTCCAAGTGGTCAACTGCTGTGCTGATGTGTATAACGTGTTCAAGATGACTGGCTTCACAAGGATCATCACCGTGACGAAGTCCCTGCCACGCTTCTCTTCGGAGATACTGGAGCCTGTGGAAGGTTTGGAAGGCGTCTATCATTTGTCGGACGAGACGATGGTGAAGGTCTTTCCTCGGGCAACGGAACTGCAGGCCGTAGAGCGAGAGGTGAAGTCGTCGAGGGAGCTGTTTATCCGCGGCGTGCCTACCGTCATGACCTTCGAGGTGGTGAGGGTGGACGACTGCTACGGACTTGTCTTTGAGAGCGTGGAGAAGAAAGCCATGGATGCGGCGACGCTCGGCGAGTTGATGAAGCGTTTCCATCAGCATATCATTGAGCCTAACGAGCAGATACCGTCGGCCATAGAGACAGAGAAGCAGAAAGTGAGGGACAAGGCAGCAGAGTATGGCGAGGAGAGGACAGCGAAGATGTTCCAGGTACTCAACACCATTCCTGACGGCTCGGCACTTGTCCACGGCAATTTCTCCATGCAGAAGGTGGCATTCAGCGAGAGGGGCGCGAAACCTGTGATAACAGACCTGGGCAGCATCTGTTTCGGCAACCCCGTACTGGATATGACAAGCCTTTACAACTCTCTGCCCGAGACGCAGCGGACTGAGTACTTCGACGAACTCCTTCGCGCGTATTATAATAATGAGTCTGAAGCTTCCGTGGAGAAGATCAGACAGAACATCGTGACGCTTGCCAAGGCTTACCGTTGCTTTGAAGAGGGTGTGACGGACTGCTGGGACGAAATCTTCTCCGACCTCCATTTCAAGATGGACTTCGCTGAGAGGATACGACAGCTGGAACGTCAGCGCTTCTACCTGAACGGAGATGTCAACATAGACTGGGTAGCAAGCCATCTGGCAACGAATCGCCACTACGTCTCAGATTATTTCAACAAGGTGTTGCACGTGACGTTCAGCGACTACATCAACAACCTACGCCTTGAGTATGCCGTCAGTCTGATACGCTCTGGCAGGGTGCTGCAGCAGGATATTGCCAGCAGTGCAGGCTTCAACAGCGACCACACCTTCCGCCGACTCTTCAAGCAGAAGTATGGCTGCACGCCTTCGCAGTTCAAGTGAATAATTTTCATACTATGTAGGCACGGCATGATGATTTGACACAGATTGCATGGATCACACAGATTTTCATATAGAATCTGCGTTAATCTACGGAATCTGTGTCAAATAATATATAATTGCCAATAAATTTGGAAAAACACTCGCTTATTCGTACCTTTGCACGCAAAATAAATTAATAAGGTATGAAAGAGTACAATTTTAGAGAGATTGAACAGAAGTGGCACCAGAACTGGGTGGCCAATAAGACGTATAAGGTAGTAGAGGACGAGAGCCGTAAGAAGTTCTACGTCCTGAACATGTTCCCCTACCCCAGTGGCGCAGGTCTGCACGTGGGTCATCCCCTCGGCTACATCGCCAGCGACATCTATGCACGCTACAAGCGTCTGCAGGGTTACAACGTGCTGAACCCAATGGGCTACGACGCCTACGGTCTGCCTGCCGAGCAGCATGCCATCAAGACGGGTCAGCACCCCGAGATAAGCACGTTTGCCAACATCGACCACTACCGCGAACAGCTGGACAAGATCGGCTTCTCGTTCGACTGGGACCGCGAAGTGCGTACCTGCACGCCCGACTACTATCACTGGACGCAGTGGGCTTTCCAGAAGATGTTTAACTCGCACTTCAGCACGACCCCTCTCCCGACCTCTCCCGAGGGAGAGGAGACTCCTGGCGGAAAGGCACGTCCTATCAGTGAGTTGGTAGCATACTTCGAACAAAATGGTACCGAAGGACTTGAACAGTATGGCGTTGCTTGCAGCGAGGAGTTGAACTTTACCGCCGATGAGTGGAAGGCTATGGACGAGAAGCAGAAGTCTGACACACTGATGAACTACCGTCTGGCCTTCATGGGCGAGACGATGGTGAACTGGTGTCCGCAGCTCGGCACCGTACTGGCCAATGACGAGGTGGTGAACGGTGTGAGCGAGCGTGGCGGCTATCCCGTAGAGCAGAAAAAGATGCGCCAGTGGTGTCTGCGTGTCAGCGCCTACAGCCAGCGTCTGCTGGACGGACTGGAGACCATCCAGTGGAGCGAGAGCATCAAGGAGACACAGAAGAACTGGATTGGCCGCAGCGAGGGTACCGAAGTGGAAATCAAGGTGGCACAGACCCCCCAACCCCCTAAAGGGGGAGAACAGGATGGTTCTGCCGCTGAGACTCTCCCCCTTCAGGGGGCTGGGGGGGCTGAGGGCTTGTCCTTCACCATCTTCACCACCCGTGCCGATACCATGTTCGGTGTGACCTTCTTCGTGCTGGCTCCCGAGAGCGAGCTCGTTGACCAGGTTACCACCGCCGAGCAACGTCAGGCTGTGGATGAGTACATCAAGTACGTAAAGAGCCGTACCGAGCGTGAACGTATGATCGACCACACCGTGACGGGTGTCTTCAGTGGTGCTTATGGCATCAACCCCATCACGGGCGACAAGTGCCCCATCTATATTGCAGAATACGTACTGGCTGGCTACGGAACGGGTGCCATCATGGCCGTTCCCGCTCACGACAGCCGTGACTACGCCTTCGCTAAGCACTTCAACCTGCCCATCATCCCCCTCATCGAGGGTGCCGATGTGAGCAAGGAGAGCTACGACGCCAAGGAGGGTATCGTGACGAACAGTCCACGGACCCCCCAACCCCCTAAAGGGGGAGAACAGGATGGGGCTACCGCAGAGGCTCTCCCCCTTCAGGGGGCTGGGGGGTCTGTAGAATACGACGGAGAGGCCCTTGTATTGAATGGACTGACCATCAAGGAGGCTATTGCAGAGACGAAGCGCTTCGTGAAGGCACACAACCTGGGTCGCGTGAAGGTGAACTATCGTCTGCGCGATGCCATCTTCAGTCGTCAGCGCTACTGGGGCGAGCCCTTCCCCGTATATTACAAGAATGGCATTCCCACAATGATTCCCGAGGAGTGCCTGCCCGTCGAACTTCCTGCAGTGGAGAAGTTCCTGCCCACCGAGACCGGCGAGCCTCCATTGGGCAACGCACAGATTTGGGCTTGGGACGAGGCTAACAAGAAGATTGTGGACAAGGCGCTCATCGACGAGAAGACCGTCTTCCCCATCGAGCTCTACACCATGCCCGGCTTTGCTGGTTCGAGCGCTTACTATCTGCGCTATATGGATCCCAAGAACGACGAGGCTCTGATCAGCGACGAGGCTGCCTCGTACTGGCAGAACGTCGACCTCTATGTGGGTGGTTCTGAGCACGCTACGGGTCACCTTATCTACTCTCGCTTCTGGAACAAGTTCCTTTTCGACCTGGGCGTGAGCAAGAAGGAAGAGCCCTTCCAGAAACTCATCAACCAGGGTATGATACAGGGTTGGTCAAGCTTCGTATACCGTGTCAAGGGCACTCAGAAGTATGTCAGCTTCGACCTTTTGGAGACCCAATATGACGATGCCGCCAAGAAGAACCGTTACTTCTATCAGGGTGTTGAGGCTGACCCCATCTACACCGATGTAAGTACCGTCAGCGGTAACCAGCTTGACATTGACAAGATTCGTGCATGGATGCCCGAGTTCAAGGATGCTGAGTTCGTGACCAACGAGAGCGGCCAGTACATCATCAGTCAGTCTATCGAGAAGATGTCGAAGTCGAAGTATAACGTGGTGAATCCCGACGACATCTGCGAGAACTATGGAGCCGACACCTTGCGTCTGTACGAGATGTTCCTCGGTCCCATCGAGCAGTCTAAGCCTTGGGACGTAGCCGGCATTGACGGTTGCTTCCGCTTCCTGAAGAAGTTCTGGGCATTGTACTGGGGCAAGACCGACGAACTGCAGGTGACCGACAGCGAGGCTTCTGCCGAGAGCATGAAGAGTCTGCACAAACTCATCAAGAAGGTGACCGGCGACATCGAGACCTTCTCATACAACACCTCCGTGCCCGCCTTCATGGTGGCTACCAGCGAGTTGGCACAGCAGAAGTGTACCTCGCGCCAGGTGCTCGAGCCTCTGGCCGTACTCATCGCTCCCTTCTGTCCCCACATTGCTGAGGAGCTGTGGGAGGCAATGGGCCATACCACCAGTGTATGCGATGCCGAGTGGCCCTCGTTCGACGAGAAGTACCTCGTTGAGTCGACCGTCAAGGTGGGTGTTCAGTTCAGTGGTAAGGTGCGTTTCACCATGGAGTTTGCTGCCGACGCTACCAAGGAGCAGATGATAGAGCAGGTTATGCAGGCCGAGGAGAGTCAGCGCTATCTGCAGGGCAAGACGGTGGTGAAGCAGATTGCCGTGCCTGGTCGCATCGTAAATATTGTGGTGAAGTAAGTATACGAAATGCTCAGCAAACCTACATTGCATCAAGTGCTTGACATCGTCAAGGACTTCTTCTTCATCAACCTTGGTATGGCGATCTACTCTGCCGGTTGGGCACTGTTCCTGCTCCCCAACCACATCACCACGGGTGGTGGAGCAGGTCTGATGGCCATTCTGCAGTACGCCACGGGCTTCCCCATGCAGTACTCGCTGCTCATCCTGAACAGCGGGCTGCTTCTGGCAGCCTGGTGGCAGCTGGGTGCCAAGTTCGCACTCAAGACGCTCTATGCCGTCCTCTCACTTACCTTCTACCTGGGACTGGGACAGGAACTCATCACCCAGACTGATGGCACGCTGCTCAACGTGCTGGGCGAGAACCAAGAGGGAATGGCTTGCATCCTTGGTGCCGTGCTCAACGGTATCGGCATCGGCATGGTGTTCATGTCGGGCGGATGTACGGGCGGATGGGATATCATCGCAGCCATCATCAACAAGTACAAGAATATCAGCATCGGCCGCGTACTGCTCTATCTCGACCTCTTCGTCATTGGCAGCTGTTACTTCCTCTTCCACAGTTGGCAGATGGTGGTGTTCGGCTACGTGACACTCGTCATCTATACCTTCGCCGTGGACACGATGATAAACTCGTCAAAGCAGGACATTCAGTTCACCATCTACACCAAAGAGAGCGAGAAACTGGTAGAGATAATACGCGCCAAGACGGGACACACCGCTACACTGCTCTATGGCGAGGGTGCCTACACCCACGACCAAATGAAGGTGGTGGTGACCATCGTACACAAGAGCGAACAGGTGGAGATGCTGCGCCTCATCCGCGACACCGACCCTGCCTCGTTCGTCACCTTCCACCGAGTGGAGGGAGCCTTCGGACTGGGATTCAACACCATCAAGGCGTAAGCTTTATTAGGGTAGTAAAAGGGAATAAAAAGGTAGTAAAAGGGTAGTAAAGCTTTTGACGCAAGGTCAAAATGCAGACGAATGTATTATTCTTGAAGGGGAGTAAAAAGGGAGTAAAAGGGGAGTAAAAGGGTAGTAAAAAGGACGAATGTATTGGTTCTTGAAGGGGAGTAAAAAGGGAGTAAAAGGGGAGTAAAGCTTTTGACGCAAGGTCAAAATGCAGACAAATGTATTTGAACTTTGAAAGGAAGTAATAGGAAAGTATTAGGACGATAGAAGTTAACAGGTACGCTTTTGACGCTAGAATAAAACAAAGACAGATTAAGTAATGAATCAAAAAGATATAATAGGAATGATTCGCGACTACTGCATCATGCTGTTCGGAATCATTTTGTTTGCAATCGGATATGCATGTTTCATGTTGCCCTACGGTATCACCAGCGGTGGCATGGGCGGTGTGGCAGCCATCATCTACTATGCTACTGGCTTCCCCGCTCAATACGGATATTTCCTCATCAACCTGGTGCTGCTCTCGGTAGCACTGTGGATTATGGGGTGGCGATACACCACCCGAACACTCGTAGCCAACGTCATCATCTCGGTGTTCATCGGTTTCTTTCAGGAAATCATCACACAGGACGATGGTACACTGACAAAGCTGGTTGGCGATGAGATGTTCATGGCGTGCGTCTTGGCAGGCTGCTTCGAGGGCGTGGGACTGGCACTGGTGTTCCAGTCTGGTGGCAGCACAGGCGGAACGGATATCATCGCCTCGTGCGTGAACAAATACCGCGACCTGCAACTGGGGCGCATCATGCTCTTTCTCGACCTCTTCATCGTGGGTTGCGGTTACTTCGTCTTCCACGATCTAGAGCGTATGTTGGTGGGTTATGTGGTGATGTTCATCTCCATGACCGTGCTCGACTACGTGCTCAACATGGCCAACCAGAGTGTGCAGTTCACCATCATCAGCAACCGCTACGAAGAGATTGCCGACGCCGTGAACCGACACATGGACCGAGGCGTAACGGTGCTGAACGGTTCGGGATGGTACAGCAAGGAGGAGCGACGCGTACTGCTCATCCTGGCCAAGAAGCGCGAGAAACAACGCATCATGCAACTGATTCGACACAAAGACCCCAACGCTTTCCTCTCGGTGAGCAACGTCGAGGGTGTCTTCGGCGAGGGATTTGACGTGATAAAGAAGTAGAACGCACACACACAGACCCTCCCCCGCCCCCCTTTAGGGGGGAGCAGTATGGGAAAGAGAGGTGCGAGAGGGGAAGAACAACACATCGAGGATGGAAAGGCGTAAGACTAATAATTATGAATTAAGAATTATGAATTATGAATTAATTATGGCCACCAACAACGAGCACAAGCTTCGTGAGATTCGCCAGATTCTGGGCGACAAATACGAGGTGAAGGGCTTGAAGGAGATTGGCTGCAACGAAGATATACCCGAGACGAGCGACACACTGGAGGGCAATGCCCTGCAGAAGGCACAGTATGTTTACGACCACTACGGACTGGACTGCTTTGCCGACGACACGGGTCTGGAGGTGGAGGCACTGGACGGTGCACCGGGCATCTACACAGCACGCTTCGGACAGATGAACGGCTATGGCGACAGCCATGACTCGGATGCCAACATCGCTTGTCTGCTGGACAAGTTGAAGGATGCCGCATCACGCAAGGCACGTTTCCGCACTGCCATCGTACTGATACAGGGCGGCGAGAAGCATCTCTTCGAGGGTATCGTGGAGGGCGAGATTCTGAAGGAGCGTACCGGCACCGATGGCTTCGGCTACGACCCCATCTTCGCACCCACCGAGGCCGGCATGAGCTTTGCCGAGATGGGACCCGCCGAGAAGAACCGCATCAGCCATCGCGGCAGAGCCACACAGAAGCTGGTAGAGTACCTTCAGAAGGGGAGTAAAAGGGAAGTAAAAAGGTAGTAAAAGGGAAATAAAAAAGTAGTAAAAGGGGAGTAAAAGGGGAGTAAAAGGGGAGTAATAAGGACGGATGAATTACTTCTTGAAAAGAGAGTAAAAGAGGAGTAAAAAAGAGAGTAAAGCTCTTGAGACAAGGTCAAAATGCAGAAGTTAAAACAACCATGCAGCGCATATACCATATATTATTAGTTCTTCTCTGCCTTCTGGGCAGCACAGGAATGGCCGAGGCACAAGCCATCGGCGAATGGAAAGTGTACCCTGCCTATCAGATTGCCACCGAGAACGTGGCAGTGGGAAAGGTGGTCTACTCACTGATGAACGGCAATCTGCTGCGCTACGACAGCGAGGATGGCAGCGTGAAGGTCTACGACTGTCTCAACGACCTCAACGATGTGCATATCACGCACATCGCCTACTGCGAGGAGGCCAAGCGCCTTGTCCTGACATACGACAACCAGAACATCGACCTGCTGGACCTTAATGACAATGTGCTGAATATCGCCAGCCTGAAGGACAAGACGATAAGCAACAAGAAGATAAACAGCATCAACATTCAGGGCACGACAGCCTATCTGGCTACGGGCTTCGGCTATGTAGAGATGGACGTCAAGGAGGGTGTCATCCTGGACACCTATCAGCTGGGGCTCGACGTGGCTTCGGCCGTCGACTGCAAAGACATGGTTTGGATATGCGGTGACTTCGGTATATACAACTCACCCACATCCAACACCGACATGCATAACCTGTCATCGTGGAAACGAGTGAACTCAACGTCGGGATGGAAACAGCTGCTGCCCTTCAACAACGAGGTATTCCTGCGCTATCGCACTGGCATTCATCATCTTGGCGGCACAACATCAGGACTGTTGCTTTCCGGCACCTTCGACTACATGAAACAGCTGTCCGATGGTACGCTGTGCATCGGCAACTCGTCAGCCATCCATTTCGTCGACGAATCGAACAAGGTGCAGACCGTGCCCTTCAACAACGGGTGGCAGGATATCTCATTGTCATCTTCCAAACTGTTCTGGGCCAGCGAGGGAGAAAAGGGATTGCGTCCCTACAAGTTTGCCGACAACACCTTCGTGCCGGGCAGCGAGGTCATACAACCCAACAGTCCGCGACACGATCTTTTTTATAGAATGCAGTATGTCACCAACAGCAAGGGCGACTACCGACTGCTGGTGGCAGGTGGCATGAACTCGGGCAACAACACCTATACAACTCCCTTCACCGCCTATCTGGACAATGGCGAGTGGACGAACTTCGACGAGTCGCCTGCCAGCGAACTGCTGCCTGGTGTGACACAGGTCAACACCACCGATCTGGTACAGGACCCAAAGGACGATACACATCACTTTGCCGGTACATGGCGCAACGGACTGAAAGAATACAAGAACGGAAAGCTGGTGAAGATATACCACAGCGACAACAGTCCCATACGCAGCATCTTGCCCGACAACAAATATTACCACCAGTACGAGACTGCCACAGCCACACAGTATGACAGCGAAGGTAATCTGTGGCTTGCCAACCAGCACACCGACACCATCGTGCGCTTCATCACGCCCACGGGAAAGTGGCACGCACTGAACTATAACGAACTGAAGGGCGTGGAGTTCGTGTCCACCTACCTCTTCTCGTCCAGCGGCATCAACTTCCTCGAGTGCCAGTTCTGGCCCATCATGGGTTTCTTTGCCTTCGACACCAATGGCACTCTCACCAATGTGCGCGACGACAAGCACAAACTCATCACAACCGTTGTCAACCAGGACGGAACGAGCTATAATCCCGGTTCGTGCTACTGCATGACCGAGGACTTGGATGGCCGCATCTGGTGCGGAACGCAGATGGGACTGTTCGTCATCGACGATGCCACACAGGTCTTCGATGACGACTTCCGCTTCACACAGGTCAAGATAGCACGCAACGACGGATCGGGACTGGCCGACTACCTGCTCAATGGAGTATGCATCCAGTGCATCGCCGTCGACGGTGGCAACCGTAAGTGGATTGGCACCGAGAGCAATGGCATCTACCTGGTCAGTGCCGATGGCACCGAGATGATACAACACTTCCAGGCCGACAATAGTCCGCTGCTGTCCGACAACGTGCAGACCATCGCCATCCACCCCAAGACGGGCGAAGTGATGATTGGTACGGACAAGGGACTGTGCAGCTACATAAGCGATGCTACCGAGGCTGAAAAGGAACTGTCGAAGAACAACGTCACGGCCTACCCCAACCCTGTAGCCCCCGACCATACGGGTCCCATCCGCATCGAAGGCCTCACCTTCAATGCCGAGGTTAAAATATGTACGGTAGGCGGTCAGCTCGTTTGGAGCGGCGTGTCCAACGGTGGCACCTGCACTTGGAATGGTTGCAACAAACAAGGCCGACGCGTAGCCAGTGGCGTCTACAACGTCATCTCGAACACCGAAGACGGCAACAAAGCCGTCGTCTGTCGCATCGTAGTGATAAGATAAGAGTTTAGAGCTTAGAGCTTAGAGTAGTTGATGAGTGTTGGAGTTTTAACCGTTTAAACGATTAAACGATTAAACGATTAAACGACTAAACGTTTAACCGTCTAACCGACAAACCGATAAACCGTCCCTACCCTCTCTTCTTCATTACCGCATTGATGACGCGGATGCTACTGACAAGTTTACCAGTAGAGGTGAAGACGTCCACATTCCACACATGACTGCTGCGGCCTAGATGAACGGGTGTGCAGACGGCACGTACCGTGTCGCCCTCGTGGGCCGAACTGACGTGATTGCCACTCACTTGCATACCCACAACCGTCTCGTCGGGCTTGCATGCCACCATACTGCCCAGTCCGGCCACCGTCTCGGCCAAGGCCAGTGTGGCACCACCATGCAGGATGCCGAAAGGCTGACGGTTGCGATGATCGACAGGCATGGTTGCCTCCACACGTTCGGGACTGGCAAAGGTATATTGGATGCCAAGGTTGCCCATCAACGTATCCTTAGACTGTGCATTGAGGGCATCGATGGGAATCTCCGAAGACTGCACCTCCGACACGATGGCACGCTCGATAGCCACCGCTGCGCCATCCTCGTCATTGCTCAGCGTGGTGAAATCGGCGCAGAGACGTACGGCCTCAGTAGCATTGGCCATGGCAATGCCCGTACCCGCCATCTGTATCATATTGATGTCCGCAGCGCCATCGCCAATGGCAATGACCTCGTCCATGCCAACACCCATCTTCTGCACCAAAGCACTCATGGCATAGCTCTTACCCACCTGGTAGCCAACAACTTCGAGCATATAGGGATTGGAGTGAATGGTGTCCATAACACCGTTCAGGTGGCGCTGCATGTGGTCCTCCAAACCACTCAGTTTCTCCTCATCGTCCGAGAACAGCATCACCTCGCTAGGCCAGTCCTCGACAGCCATGCTCAACTGGTCTACCAGACGCAGCTTCATGCCGTTCATCTTCGCCTCGTCGATGATATGAGGATTCGTGATGTCCGTGCTCACCACCTCATCGCCGTCGTAGTAAGCCATCGTCATACCCGTCTTGGCAGCCTTCTTCTCCAGGTAAGGCATCATCTGCGGGTCGATGCTTCTCTCGAAAAGAATCTCGCCAGTGCGTGCACTGATGACTTGAGCACCATTGTACGAGATGATGTAGCCATCGTATACATCCAGATCGATGGCTTTGGCCAGAGGCAGGATGCCATAGGTGGGGCGACCGCTGGCCAGTGCCACCTTAATGCCAATAGACTGTACCTTTCGCAAAGTGGCGATGGTACGTTTCGTTATCTCACGCTGACTGTTTAGCAAGGTGCCGTCAACATCAAGCACCAACAATTTGTATTTCATGGCGATAGGTTATGAGGTTATGAGGTTTTGAGGTTTTGAGGTTATGAGGTTTTGAGGTTATAAGGTTTTGAGGTTATGAGGTTTTACGGTTATAAGGTTGTGAGGTTATGGGGTTATGGGGTTATGGGGTTTTACGGTTATAAGGTTATACGGAAATTACACAACCCTGTTCAATTATGAATTATGAATTGAGAATTGTGAATTATGAATTGTGAATTATGAATTATGAATTGCGAAAGCCTCCGCACAGAATGACACACACATCATCCTGATAGTCACGTCCCACGGCGGCCTTGGGTATGCCCTGGTTCATGATGCTGAAAGCCAGGATGTGTCCCGAAGAATGGCGGCAGTAGCCGGAGAGGGTGCTGACACCCGTCACGGTACCCGTCTTGGCATGCACGTTGCCCTCGGCCACAGTGCCTTTCATACGCTTCGAGAGTGTACCATCCACACCGGCGATGGGCAGAGCGGGATACAGGGCGTCGTAGATATCCTTATGCTGATAGGCATGGCGAAGGAGCATCAGCAACAAGCGGGGCGACAGATAGTTATAGAGCGAGACACCGCTGCCATCGGCAATGACATAGTCCGAGAACGTGCCGCCGGTCTTCCTCACCACCTCATCGACCTTTGCCACGCAGTCCTTGCGCTTCACACGCTTCAGGTCGCGATTGGCGGTCAGTTGCCAGAACATACTCTCTGCCAACATATTATCACTCTTCTTCATCATCGGCACAAGTATGTTGCCCAGTGTGCGCTCGTACTTCTCGTAGTAGAGCGTGTCAGCATTCCACCGCGAACCGCCACCATTAAAGTCACGGATGCCGGTCTCGTCATCATCCCAGCACCAGCCCCATCCAGGCGAGAGGATGGTGGGATAATAGCGGTAGTTGGTGCCCAAGAGGTCGAGGGCCGTAATGGCGGTGACAAGTTTCTGGTTGCTGGCAGGACGCATACGCTGGTCGGCATTCAGCGAGAAGATCATCTTGTCGTCGGTAAGGTCGTAGACACACAAGCCCAGCTGTGTACTCTCGAACAGTGGGATATTGGCAATGGAATCCAAGCGTTCCTGCAGCTGTCCCTGCCACGTGGCAGTCGACAACTTCTGCACCTTATTTATATTATAGCGAGCAGCGCTAAAGGATTCGCCTTCCGCATCGCTCTTGACAGGGTCGGTCTGTTCCGTTATCACATGTACGGGAATATCAGGCTTCACCTTGACGGGTTGATGAGCCAACTTAGCCGTACGGCACGCTGACAAGAGCAGTACTATGGCAGTAAACGAAATCCAGTTCTTTGCGGTCATAATTGTTCCATTTGTAAGTTTGATGCAGCAAAGTTAGTGTTTTTTTTATAAAAAGCAAATTTTCCGAACCAACCAATCATTTTTTTGCGTAGTTTTGTAGTCGCTAAGCAATGTGTACACACATTTTGTGATTGTCAAACAAGTAAATTGTATTATCGTACCATAATATCATGATTCGTAAATTTGATTTCCTCATTATCGGCGGCGGCGTTGCCGGAATGAGCTACGCTCTGAAAGTAAGTAAGAGCGGCAAGGGAAAGGTGGCGTTGGTATGCAAGACCACACTGGACGAGGCCAACACCGCCAAAGCGCAAGGCGGCATCGCATCGGTTACCAACCTGAAGGTTGATAATTTTGAGAAACACATCCAGGACACCATGGTGGCTGGCGACTACATCAGCGACCCTGATGCTGTGAAACAAGTGGTGGAAGGTGGTCCTGCCGGTATCGCCGACCTCGTAAAATGGGGCGTGAACTTCGACAAGGACGCCGAAGGCAACTTCGACCTGCATCGCGAAGGCGGTCACTGTGAGTTCCGCATCCTGCACCATGCCGACGACACGGGCTTCGAGATTCAGCGCGGACTGATGGAGGCTGTACGTCAGGATCCCAATATCACCGTGCTGGAGAACCATTTTGCCGTAGAGATCATCACCCAGCACCACATGGGCATACGCGTTACACGTCGCACCCCCGACATCGTGTGCTACGGCGCCTATATCCTGAATCCCGACACACAGAAGATCGACACCTACCTGTCGAAGGTGACACTCGTAGCCACAGGTGGTACGGGTGCCGTATACGCCACGACTACCAATCCCAACATCGCCACTGGCGACGGCATCGCCATGGTATACCGTGCCAAGGGTAAGGTGAAGGACATGGAGTTCGTGCAGTTCCACCCCACAGCCCTCTACAACCCCGCCGAGCGTCATCCAGCCTACCTCATCACCGAGGCTATGCGCGGTTATGGCGGCATCCTGAAGCTGCCCAACGGCGAGGAGTTTATGCAGAAGTACGACGAGCGTCTGTCATTGGCTCCACGCGACATCGTGGCACGCGCCATCGACAACGAGATGAAGATTCATGGCATCGACCACGTATGTCTGGACGTGACACACAAGGACCCCGAAGAGACGAAGCATCACTTCCCCAACATCTACGCCAAGTGCCTCAGCATCGGCGTGGACATAACCAAGCAGATGATTCCCGTGGCTCCCTGTGCCCACTATATGTGCGGCGGCATCCAGGTCGACCTCGACGCGCAGTCTAGCATCCAGCGCCTGTATGCTGTGGGCGAATGTTCGTGCACCGGTCTGCATGGCGGCAACCGTCTGGCCAGCAACTCACTCATCGAGGCCGTAGTCTATGCCGACGCAGCTGCCAAGCACAGCCTGGAGGTCATCGACCAGTATGAGTTCAACGACAAGATACCCGAGTGGAACGACGAGGGTACGATGACGAACGAGGAGAAGGTGCTCATCGCACAGGATGCACGCGAGGTGAACCAGATCATGTCTACCTACGTGGGCATCGTGCGCAGCAACCTGCGCCTGCACCGCGCCTGGGAGCGTCTCGACCTGCTGTACGAAGAGACCGAGCACCTCTTCAAGCGTGTGAAGCCCACCAAGGACATCTGCGAACTGCGCAACATGATCAACGTGGGCTACCTCATCACCCGCCAGGCACTCGAGCGCAAGGAGAGCCGAGGTCTGCACTACACGGTAGACTATCCCAAGCACGCTTTGGACAAAAAATAAGGAGGAGGTTTTGAGGTTTTGAGGTTAAACGAATAATCGAATAATCGAGTAAACGAATAATCGAGTAAACGAATAATCGAAAAACCGAAAAACCGAATAACCGAAAAAAAATCAGAAAAAGCTGTAACTTTTTACAAACTCAATCGTCTTACCCTATAGAGCGATGAATGAAACCCGATTTCGCGAAGACATACTTCCACTAAAGGACAAGCTCTTTCGCATGGCCCTGCGTATCACCCTCAACCGCGAGGAGGCAGAGGACATTGTGCAGGACACCCTTCTCAAGGTATGGGAGAAACGCGATTCGTGGAATCAGATAGCCTCCATCGAGGCCTACTGCACTACCATCTGCCGCAACCTGGCGCTCGACCGCAACAGCGCAGCACGCAACAGCAATCTGCAGCTCGACGAGAACATGGACAGTGCACCGCTCAGCACCACGCCCTTCGAGGAGCTCAGCCAACGCGAGCAAATCGAAAACACGCAGAGGCTCATTGACAGTCTGCCAGAACTATGGCGAAGCATTATGCTGCTGCGCGACGTGGAAGGCAAACGATATGACGAGATTGCCACCATGCTTTCCGTCAGCGAGAGCCAAGTAAAGGTTTATCTGCATAGGGCACGAACCCGACTGCGCGAACAAATGACTAAAGTCGAAAAATATGGATTATAAGTACATCGAACAATTGCTTGAACGCTACTGGGCATGCGAGACAACGCTCCAGGAAGAGAGCATTCTGCGCAATTTCTTTGCCCAGAACGATGTGCCTGCCAGCCTGATGCCCTACAAAAGCATCTTCCAGTGTCAGGTATCCACAGCCGAGCAACATCTATCGGACAATTTCGACAAACGCATCCTGAGCCTCATCGAGAAGGAGCAGAAAGAGAGCGAGAAGGACACCGTCAAGGTGCGCAAGGTGGCCATGAGCTACCGCCTCCGCCCCTTCCTCAAGGCAGCAGCCGTCGTGGCTATCGTACTGTGCTTCTCTATGGCCGTACAGACTGCCATGGAGCACGACCAGGACCAGCAAACGTCCAACGTCATAAACCTGCCTCCCCAGATAGTGCGTGGCGACATCGAGACCGCCAACGCCACCACCAGCAGCATCGTCACCGACAGTCTGGATCGCGTACAGATCAACAAGACGACGACCGTGGGCGACTAAGCGGGGGGGAGAACCAACATCAGCACATTTTAGCTTTTTCTATAAACCGTTAGTAAAGAATCTAAACCAAACGAGACGTTCATAATCCAAGACGTCCGGAAAGACAAAGGGTGACCGCGAGGTCGCCCTTCTTTCTTTTTCAGGGATGACGAATCAAATCACGATAAGCCCAAATGATATAATCACAGCCACCACCCAGATTTTCCACGATTCACTTGCACTCTTCCACCAACAGCGTCTAACCTACTAACATGCAATATGTTTTACCAGTGCAAGTCCCCCGTTTCACTTGCACTAGTCTTGCACCAGTCTTGCACAACTTTCGCTCACATCGTGCTGCAGCATTTTTCAAATTCTTATGCGGATATCATTGCTTTATGCACGGACTTTTGTGCGGTACACGCACGGTGTACCGAAGGGTACATGCATGGTGTACCGAAGGGTACATGCGTGGTGTACCGAAGGGTACACGCATGATGTACCGGACGACGTATGCTACAAGAAGCTTACAACTGATGCCGGGTGAATATCGAAACATGCGTCAAGTGAGAGGTAAAAAGCATGCATGTATAGTGCAAGACCAGTGCATGACTAGTGCAAGAGTCATGCACCTCGTAACGCCGTATGATTCAGCGCGCTACGAGGTTAGTGCAAGTAGTGCATGCGAAAAGTTCAAAAACTCCTGTGCAGACACTGTGTTGCGGCTCACCACATTGCCGGTTGCGAGGTTCGCCACCACCTTTCTCTGCAGCAACCATTACACCAGCATTAGCAGGAACTACGCCCCCGTTTTCTCGCAGCGCACCAGTGCATGGCGGCCGTCGCTCAGGGTGGTGGCAAAGAGATAGTCACTGCCACCCTCTTTGAGTTTCAGCTGCTTGCGCAGCACTGCAACGGTGCTGGGGAAGTTACGAACCGTGAGATTGGCTTGCGTCACTCCCTGCAACTGCTGCCTCAGGCTGCGCTTCGAGAAATCGCCAACCGACACGATGCGGAACATACGGCCAGGGAAGTCGGGCAGACAATGGTCGGAGACAAACAGATTGCTCTGTACATGCAGTTTGCTGACGGGATAGCGTGAACACAGTACGTCCTGTACGCCAGCCTTCAGTACCGAGGCATTGGGTTCGTAGAGATAGAGTCCCTGCCAATCATCAGAAAGCGACGAATACGGTTCGGCAGACGATGCTTTCACACCCTCGTTATTCACAACAAACTGACTGGTGTCACCATCCTTGATATTAACGCAATGATAAGTTGGTAGGGCTGAATTATCCGACTGGCAATCTACCACCAAAAGCAGTTCCTTACACTCGCCCTGCACGCTCACTACATGCACTTCGCTCACGCCAGCCAATTGCCTCAACGCCAAAGTGATATCTAGCATTGGCGAGAGTTTGACAACAACGTACCGGCAGTGTCTTTTCAGTATGGGCAAAAGCTCCACCACATTGGGCGTGCAATCCTCGAGCGCCACTACCTTGCGCCCCACATCGTCGCGACGGGCGGGATCGAGGAAGATTAACGATGACGATAACGATGACGATGACGATGACGGGGATGGTAACGATGACGATAACGGGGACGATGACGGGGACGATGACGGGGACGATGACGATGACGATGAGAAAATAGAAAAATCGCCATCGAAAGCGGCATTGACAACCTGTGCATGATGCAGTTCCAACAGCGGGAAGTTATGGCGGGCGATGTCGCAGAGATGTGCTTGCTGCTCGACATAGAATGCCTGTTGGAACAAGGGTGCCAGATAGCTGAAGTCGATGCCGAAACCACCTGTCATATCGGCCATGGCATGACGCTCGGCAGGAGGCAGAAGACGCTCGACAAGGTCGCGCTTGTAGTGGGCAGTCTGCTCGCTGGAGCATTGCTCCATGCTGATGCGAGGCGGGAAAAAGAGTCCGTCCGTCATAGCCCAACGAGGCAGCTTCTTGCGTGCCAGCTGCCATCCCTCGATCTGTTGCAGGCACCACTGTGCGTCTACTCCTTCCGGCATCTTCCGCAAGGCCAGTTTCCGCACATCCTCCTCGCGATGCTGCATTATAAACGCATCGTTCTTTTGACTCAAACACATATCAAACTGCTTCATGTGGGCAAAGTTAGTAAAAATCCACCACAAATACACGATAGTTGAAAAATTCTTTGTAATTTTGTAGGCGATTCATTCCCCCACGGAGGAAGGGAAGTAAAAAGCATCAAACTACGAAACACATGATTTACGATTTGGACAGCATTCGGCAGGACTTCCCCATTCTGAGCCGAAGCGTATATAACAAACCGCTGGTTTACCTGGACAACGGCGCCACGACGCAGAAGCCACGTTGTGTGGTGGATGCCATGACGGAAGAATACTACAACGTCAATGCCAACGTGCATCGCGGCGTACACTTCCTGTCGCAGCGTGCCACCGACCTGCACGAGGAGAGTCGCGAGACGGTGCGACAATTCCTGAACGCCCGCAGTACCAGCGAGATTGTCTTCACCCGTGGCACCACCGAGAGCATCAACCTTGTGGCTACGTGCTTTGCCAAGTGGGTCAGCGAGTCTGCACGTCGGCAGGAGAGCGAACCCTACGAGGTCATCGTCAGCCAGATGGAACACCACAGCAACATCGTGTCGTGGCAGTTGCAGTCTGGCCTTAAGCTGCGCGTCATACCCATGACCGACGAGGGTGTGCTGGACATAGAAGAATACAAGAAACTCTTCAACGAACGTACACGCATGGTGTCCATAGCCCACGTCAGCAACGTGCTGGGCACGGTCAACCCGGTCAAGGAGATGGTGGCGATTGCCCACGAGCATGGTGTGCCCGTACTGGTGGACGGTGCGCAGAGCACCCCACACTTCAAGGTAGATGTGCAAGACATCGACTGCGACTTCTTCGCTTTCAGCGGACATAAGATTTACGGTCCGACGGGCATCGGCGTGCTCTACGGCAAGGAGGAGTGGCTGGACCGCATACCTCCCTACATGGGCGGTGGCGAGATGATAAAGAATGTATCGTTCGAGAAAACGACATTCAACGTGCTGCCTTACAAGTTCGAGGCCGGCACGCCCGACTATGTGGCCACCACCGGACTGGCCAAGGCACTCGATTATGTCACGGCTTTGGGTATGGATAACATCGAGGCTCACGAACGCGATCTGACACAATATGCATTGCAGCAAATGCGACAGATAGAGGGTATGCACATCTACGGGCATGCCAAGGACTGTGGCGACGCCGTCATCAGCTTCAACGTGGGCGACATACATCACCTGGACATGGGCACCCTGCTCGACCGCCTCGGCATTGCCGTCCGCACTGGCCATCACTGTGCCGAACCGCTCATACACCGTCTGGGTATCGAAGGCACCTGCCGTGCCTCGTTCGGTCTGTACAACACGAAGGAGGAGGTCGACGCCCTTGTGGCTGGTATCGAACGCGTACGGAAGATGTTTTAAAAGAAGTGCTTCGCAGACGCAAATCCGCGGACACAAATTTAACGCAAATTTCGAGACGCAAATTTAAGTTCCACCATAGGTTCCTTCGTGGGGCTTGTGGATGCAAATTTCACGGAAATACATAGAGATTTATGCACAAGTAACTAATAAGAACGTAGGATTCGGTATATGACTTCGTTTTGTTGTTATAAGGATATTGTCTATCAGATAATTGGTGCAGCAATGACGGTGCATCAAAAATTGGGATGGGGATTGTTGGAAGCGGTCTACAATGAAGCACTATGTTTAGAATTAGGAAGGAGGGGGATCGTTGCCAATCCAGAAGTTCCTATCAAGTGCTATTATGACGGAATACCATTAAAAAAAGAATACAAAGCAGATGTTCTGGTGGGCGACATCCTTGTGGAACTGAAATCAACAATCGACATTATTCCTAAGCACAGAGCACAACTCTTCAATTATTTGAGGCTTACACAAAAGCCCATCGGGCTGCTGATAAATTTTGGGGAGCCTTCTCTTCACGGAGAGCGATATGGTTTAGATGCAGAAACTAACGTATGCTATCTTTTAGGCAAGGACATGATGAATAAGCCCATTCCGTATGAGTATTTTGATAGCGACATTGACTACTTGGAAGATTCGCCACAATAAACAATCAATAATTTGCGTCTCGAAATTTGCGTTTAATTAACGTCCACGAATTTGCGTTTACAAAGCAACAAAAAAACATTTGCGCATACAAAGTAGTTAGAAAACCATGTTAGAATCAAAGTATTACCAAGATAAGATAGAGGCTGGTTGCGACGAGGCGGGCCGTGGCTGCCTGGCGGGCCCTGTGTTTGCGGGTGCCGTCATCCTGCCCGACGACGTGGAGCAACGCTTCCCAGAACTGGCTGCCGGACTCAACGACTCGAAGCAGCTCACCGAGAAGAAACGCTACCAGCTGCGCGAGCTCATCGAGCGCGATGCACTGGCATGGGCGGTGGGCATTGTGGACAACGAGGAGATAGACAAGATAAACATACTGCGTGCCAGCATCCTGGCCATGCACCGCGCACTGGACCAACTGCAGGTGGTACCCGAG
This sequence comes from Bacteroidales bacterium, assembly GCA_018064685.1. Lineage (GTDB taxonomy): Bacteria > Bacteroidota > Bacteroidia > Bacteroidales > Bacteroidaceae > Physcousia. The sequence goes on from JAGHUS010000026.1 coordinate 20,571, forward strand.
GCCGTCATCGTGGATGGTAACCGCTTCACGGAGTGGACGAAGAAAGACCGTCCCACCACGGCCGACGACATACGTCCACCCTTCTCCGTCCGAACGGGAGGCAAGACCACACCCTACACCACCATCGTCAAGGGTGATGGCAAGTACCTCAGCATCGCCGCCGCCAGCATCCTTGCCAAGACGTATCGTGACGACTTCATGAAGAAGATACACGACGAATATCCCGCCTACCATTGGGACAAGAACAAAGGCTATCCGGCCAAGGTGCATCGCGAGGCTATACGCCAGTACGGCACCACAAAGTACCACCGCCTCAGTTTCAACCTCTTGGGCGAAAGCGCACAGTTGGAGCTGGAGTTCCCAGAGTAGACTTGTTTAGGGTTTTAAGTGAGTGGAGAGCAGTAAAGATAGGAGATAACTCTAAACTTAGCAAACCGCTCTAAACTTTAAACTCTAAACTAAATAAACTGCTCTAAACTCTAAACTTTAAACTCTAAACTAAATAAACTACTCTAAACTCTAAACACTAAACTCTAAACTAAACAAAACCAAAACATATTATGACCAATCTAAAGAAAAACCTTTTGATTCTCTGTCTCGCTGCCACTACGGCACAGGCGCAGACAATCGAGCTACCTACCATGGGATGGAGTTCATGGAACACATTCGATTCGAACATCAGTGAGCAGAAGATCAAGGAACAGGCCGATGCCATGGTGAGCAAAGGCTATAAGGCCGTGGGCTACACCTACGTCAATATCGACGACGGATTCCAGGGTGGGCGCAACAAGGATACGGGCGAACTGCTCATCCACCCCCAACGCTTCCCCAACGGACTGAAAGTGGTGTCGGACTACATACACAAGAAAGGTCTGAAAGCCGGTATATACAGCGATGGCGGCAAGAATACCTGCGCCAACTTCCACGGCGGAGACGTGCTGAGTGTGGGAGTGGGCCTATACGGCTATGACGAGCGCGACTGTAAGTTCTTCTTCGACGAACTGGACTTCGACTTCATCAAGGTGGACTTCTGCGGCGGTGTGTCGTACCACAACTCCGAAGGATTGAATCTCGACGCACGCGAGCGCTATACTGCCATATCAAACGCCATCAAGAAATGCAATAAAAAAGATGTACGCATGAACATCTGCCGATGGGACTTCCCCGGCACATGGGCTCACGATGTGGCCACATCATGGCGCACGACGGGCGACATCAACAACTCATGGGGTTCGGTGCGCGACATTCTGCGCGACAACCTCTACCTCTCGGCCTACTGCTACGACGGGCACTACAACGACATGGACATGCTGGAAGTGGGCGTGACGAAGTGGGGACAGAAACTCAGCGTCGAAGAGGCTAAGACGCACTTCGGCATGTGGTGTATCATGGACAGTCCGCTGCTCATCGGTTGTGACATGAACACGGTGGATGCCACCTCGAAGGCACTGCTGCAGAACAAGGAACTCATTGCCCTTAACCAAGATTCGCTCTGCCTGCAGGCTTACGTCATCAGCAAGCAGGGCGATTGCTACGTGCTGGCAAAGGACATCGAGCAGCTGTACGGCAAGACACGTGCCGTGGCTCTGTACAACCCCACCGATGCTGCGCAGGACATCACGCTGACCTTCGGCGACGCCGATCTGGGCGGTAACATCAAGGTGCGCGACCTCTTCACCAAGAAAGACCTGGCCGACCAGAAGGGACAGATGACGGTGAACGTGCCCGCCCACGGCACGAAGATATACAAGCTGACGGCCGAGAAGCGTTTCGAGCGCGACCTGTACGAAGCCGAGACTGCCTATCTGAGCCGATACTCGGAGATAGACTGGAACGTAGGCCGATACGAGGGTAATGCGAGTGCCAGCGGTGGCGAGATGGCCAGCTACATCGGCAACAGTCCGGACAACGACCTGCGCTGGCGACATGTATACAGCAAGAAAGGCGGAAAGTACACTATGACAGTGCGTTACTTCAGTGCCGAGAACCGCCGCACACTTATCTCTGTCAACGGCGAGAAGGTGCTGACACAGTCGCTGAACTCGGGCGGATGGGGCACAGCCAAAGAGGTGAAGCTGAACGTGACACTGAAGCCTGGCGACAACGAGGTGCGCATCTACACCGACGGCACCAACTGGCTGCCCAACATCGACTGCATGACACTGGCCGGCGAGGATGCCACCGAAGCCAACGAGAAGAAAGTGGAGATGCTGACATGCCAGCTGAAAGAGGCTAAGGAACTCCCCCTGACAGGCAGCGTGAAGAGCGAGATAGAGAGCTTGTTGCAGACCGCCGAAAAGGAGGGCATCAGCGCCGAGGAACTGGCCAAACTGGCTGCCGACATGCAGGATGCACTGAAAACCGCCAATGCCATCACACGCAGCTGTGCCGAGTTCAACGAGTGGATGGAGAATGCACAGCTGAATGCCGAAGCCAGTGAGGAGTCGGCAGCACTCAGCGAACTGAAGGACAAGATGCTGACAGCACAGACGGACTTCGATGCTGCCACCAGCAGTTCGAAGGTTACATCCGTGCTCACCACACTGAAGACCGCATTGAAGAACTATCTGAAGAGCGACGAGGCCAAGCCACAGCCCGAGAAGACCTTGGACATGACGCTCCTGTTGAGCAATCCCAACTTCACCGCCACAAGCGGTTGGAACGGGTCGCCCGCATACAGCAACGGTGTGGGACAGTGCAGCAACAAGAACTTCAACGTCTATCAGTCACTCACGGGCATGAAACCCGGCGTGTACGAGGTGTCAGCCCAAGCCTTCTACCGCACCACCGACAACGATGCGGGCAAGCTGTACAGCGCACGCAAGGAGGTCATCCCCGCCCGTATGTATGCCAACCTGGACAGCGTACCTCTGCCTTCGCTATATAAGTATAAGTTCAGCAGCACCATCTCAGCAAAATATGGCGAGAACGACACGCAGAGCAACTATGCCAACAGCACCGTGACAGCCGCTGTGGCTTTCGACAGCAACCGCTACCCCTGCAGCGTCACCACCACACTCAACGAGACGGGCACACTGAAGATCGGCTTCACCACCAAGACACACGACACGAACAACTGGTGCTGCTTCGACAAGGTGAAGATCATCTACCGCTCTCTGCCCGAAGAGGACGGCATCAACACCGTAGAGGCCGAGAAGAAAACTGATGCTGCTGCCCCACTCTACGACCTCGGTGGACGCAAGATTCAGAAAGCCACCTCTGGCATATACGTCAGGAAGGGAAAGAAGGTTGTGAAGTAAAATTCTTAATTCTTTCAGAGAAATTTGTGAACTATAACAAAGAATTATGAATTATTTTTGTGGTAGTATCACAAAAAAGCAGTAATTTTGCAAGCGAAATAGGCACAGCCGCCTAATTATCAATTGTCAATTATCAATTAAAAAACATATTTTTCTATGGCAAAGAAAGCACTTTTGATGATCCTCGACGGATGGGGCATCGGTAACAAGACTAAGGGTGACGTAATCTACAGCACTCCCACTCCCTACATGGACTATTTGGAGCAGACCTATCCCAACAGCAAGCTGCAGGCTAGCGGTGAGAATGTAGGTCTGCCCGACGGACAGATGGGTAACTCTGAGGTAGGTCACCTCAACATCGGTGCAGGTCGCATCGTATACCAGGACCTCGTGAAGATCAACCGCGCCTGTGCTGATGGCAGCATCCTGCAGAACAAGGAGATCGTCAGCGCCTACGAGTACGCTAAGCAGAATGGCAAGAGCGTTCACCTCATGGGTCTGACCTCAAACGGTGGCGTACACTCTTCACTCGACCACCTCTTCACCCTCATCGACATCTCTAAGACCTACGGCATCAAGCAGACCTTCGTACACTGCTTCATGGACGGTCGTGACACCGACCCCAAGAGCGGTAAGGGCTTCATCGAGCAGGTTACGGCTAAGTGCGCAGAGGTTCCTGGTGCTGCTATCGCCAGCATCGTGGGCCGTTTCTACGCCATGGACCGCGACAAGCGCTGGGAGCGCGTCAAGGTGGGTTACGATCTGCTCGTTAATGCTGAGGGCAAGCAGGCTACCGACATGGTAGAGGCTATGCAGGAGAGTTATGACGATGGCGTGACCGACGAGTTTGTAAAGCCCATCAACAACAGCACCGTTGACGGTACCATCAAGGAGGGCGACGTGGTCATCTTCTTCAACTACCGTAACGACCGTGCCAAGGAGCTCACCGTAGTGCTGACTCAGCAGGATATGGAGGAGCAGGGCATGAAGACCATCCCCGGTCTGCAGTACTACTGCATGACTCCCTACGACGCAAGCTTCACCGGCGTACACATCCTCTTCCCCAAGGAGAACGTCGAGAACACCCTGGGCGAGTACATTGCCAGCAAGGGTCTGAAGCAGTTGCACACCGCCGAGACCGAGAAGTACGCTCACGTAACATTCTTCTTCAACGGTGGTCGCGAGACTCCCTACGACGGCGAGGAGCGCATCCTGGTGGCTAGCCCCAAGGTGGCAACCTACGACCTCAAGCCCGAGATGAGTGCCTTCGAGGTGAAGGACAAGCTCTGCGCTGCCATCGAGGAGAACAAGTACGACTTCATCGTTGTGAACTTCGCCAACGGCGACATGGTGGGTCACACCGGCATCTACGAGGCTATCGAGAAGGCCGTTACCGCTGTCGACACCTGCGTGAAGGAGGTTGTTGAGACTGCCAAGAAGACCGACTACGAGGTGATCATCATCGCCGACCACGGTAATGCTGACAACGCCATCAACCAGGACGGCAGCGTCAACACCGCTCACTCTCTCAACCCCGTTCCCTTCATCTACGTTACCGCCAACAAGGACGCTAAGGTAGAGGACGGAGTACTGGCCGACGTGGCTCCCTCGATCCTGCACATCATGGGTCTGGAGCAGCCCGAGGAGATGACCGGTAAGTGCTTGATTAAGTAATATCCCGAATTTATCACACGAAGGCACGAAGGACACGAAGGAGATTCTTTTTAAAGAAAACTTCGTGAACTTCGTGCCTTCGTGCGAAATATACATGATATGGCAAATGTAAAGATAGAGTCCTCGTGGGAAGAAACCCTAAAGGAAGAGTTTGAGAAGCCTTACTTCGAGGAACTCATCCAGTTCGTCAAGGCAGAGTATGCGGCGGGGCCCTGCTACCCTCCCGGCCGTCTCATCTTCAATGCCTTCAATCACACACCGTTCGACAAGGTCAAGGTAGTCATCCTGGGGCAAGATCCCTACCACGAACCCGGACAAGCGCACGGCCTGTGCTTCAGCGTGCCACAAGGTATCCCCGCGCCACCCTCGCTTGTCAACATCATGAAGGAGATACAGGCCGAAGGCTTTGACCAGCAGGCAGCCTTCAACAATCCCGGCCAGTGGCCCTACGACCTGACCCGTTGGGCCGACCAGGGCGTATTCCTGCTCAACACCTGCCTTAGCGTGCGTGCCCACCAGGCATTCAGCCACTCGGGACACGGATGGGAGACCTTCACCGACGCCGTCATCAAGACGCTGGCTGAGAAGCGCGAGGGACTGGTCTTCCTGCTGTGGGGGGCTCCTGCCGGCAAGAAGGCGTCGCTCATCGACGGCACGCGCCATCTCGTGCTGCGTTCTGCCCACCCCAGCCCCCTCAGTGCCTATCGTGGCTTCTTCAACAATCATCATTTCACCCTAACCAACGATTATCTCATCCAGCATGGCCAACAACCCATTCAGTGGTAGCGAACTACCCCCCATGATTATGGTGGGCGACGTGATAGTACACTCCGACATCCTAACAGAAAAGTTCAGTTGCGACATCAGTGCCTGCCACGGCCAGTGCTGCGAGGATGGCGATGCCGGAGCGCCTGTCACCCTCGACGAGATAGCCGACATCGAGGCGCAGCTCGACACTCTTTGGCCACAGCTCAGCGCATCGGCACAGGCTGTCATCGACAAGCAGGGTGTGGCCTATACCGATCCCGAAGGCGACCTCGTTACCAGCATCGTTGGCGGTCGCGACTGCGCCTTCCGCGGTCCCCAGGGCTGCCTGCTCAGAGAGCGCCCCATCAGCTGCCACCTCTATCCCATACGCATGAAAGAGTTCGACAACAACATCGTCGGCCTACAATACCACCGTTGGAACATCTGCAAGGCAGCCATACTGAAGGGCGAGTCCGAAGACACCCCCCTCTACCGCTTTCTGCGCGACCCCCTCGTCCGCCGTTTCGGCGAAGCCTGGTACAAAGAACTCTGTGCCGTGGCAGAACAATTCAGGGTGATCAAGTAATCCCCCTAACTTAGTATCACTCGAAGGAGCGACGTATCATCTCGATACACATGCGCGAGTTGTGATAGGGACACTTCCAGAAACCAGCCAGATCATCATCCACGTTGGGGTTGCCCCATTCGTCGCAACTCCAATACCACTCGCCATGGCAGTCATCCAAGAGATGCGTCTTGATGTAGTGCCAACAGTCGATGGCGTATTGCAAAGCCTGCTCGTCGCCCCAATGCTGATAGATATTGTAGTAGCCCACCACGGTCTCGGCCTGCACCCACCAGTGACGGTCAGGTTCGCGGTAGTGGGTGTCGAGGTTTGCTTCGTGAGTCATCGACCCGTCGTTGTTCAGTCCAGCCTCAGCCGCACGAGCCACAGCACGAACGATGGGTTGCACCCGTTGCAACAGAGCCTCATCGCCCAACACCAGAACGGCCTCGTGAATCAGCCACGAGCACTCAATGTCGTGACCGTAACTCTCGCGTTGATGCCCCGCACGCCCCCAATCCATCGTAAAGAAGAGGTCGAGATGCATGGTGTCGGCATTGAGGATGTGGTCGCAAAAAAGACCGATAAGCTCGCGCTGTGCCTCGACGGGATGGCGCAAGGATGCCATCGAGAACAAAGCCTGCAAAGCAGGGCATTCGTTCAAGCAACGGATAAGGTTGGTATAGGCCTCGAGGATGTGCAGGTGGGTGTTTTGCGACTTAGGTTGATTATCGTCCACAGCCGACAGTCGCATATCCTCCATCACGCCCCAATCCTCCGTACAAGCCTCAATATAGCCACCATACAGCGGGTCATGACCGTACCGCTCAATGAGTTCATAAAGCGATACTACCAGCCAGCCTGCCTCTTGGTGCATCTCCTCCATGCCGCATTCATCGCGCGTGGCCAGCAGAAACTCGGTAAGGCCGTACAACATGAAGGCCTGTGCATAGAACTGTTTGTGGCGATCCACAGGGCGTCCGAGGCAGTCCACCTCCCAATACATACCGCCATACTCGCGGTCCACAAAATAGCGCATGATGTACTCCTCAGCACGAATGGCTGCACGCAGATACTCGGGCTGACGAGTGAGTCGATAAGCAGCGGAGAATGACCACAGGATGCGGGCATTGAGTATGCCGCCCTTGGGGGCATCGGGCACCAGCGTACCGTCGCCCCGCATGCGACCGTAGTAACCACCATGCTCACAATCCTGCATACGCAACCAAAAGGAGAGGATGCGGGAGAGTTCGGAAGAGAATTCACAATTCATAATTCACAATTCATAATTCACAATTAGACTGCGCAGTGCCTACGCCACCCAGTCTGCAATCCTCCCCTTGGGGGAGCCAGAGGGGGCTTTCCCCTCGGGAGCTAGAGGGGGCTTTGAGGGGAGTTCGCCACTCGTTTAAAACCATACGCCAACACACCCATGATCAGTGCAAACAGGGCGGGAAAGAGCGAGAAGAGGGCCCATACCATGGTGCGCACAGAGGCGGTGATGGACGAGGGATCGAGCACCTGGCTGCCAGTTGAGTCCTGTACCATATGAGCACCAGCCATACCCAGAAGCAGGGCAACGAGCGAACCTGAGATAGCTCCCCCCAACTTCTGTGCCATCGTGCCCGACGAGAAGATGAGACCCGTCGACGAGGTGCCGAAGCGATGCGTCGTATAGTCAGCCACATCGGCATACATAGACCACAACAAGGGGGAATAGATGCCCACGCCCACCGACGAGAGCACCAACAGCAGCACAATGAGCCAGACGAAACTAGCGGACATCGGCACAAAGAAAGTGGCAGCCGAGATGATGAAGCAGATAGCTGCAGCACACATAAAGGCGACACGCTTGCTGCCCACCCGACGGGTGAACCACGGTGCAGCAGCACCCGCCAGCATGCAGGTGACTTCACCGAAAGACATCAGCACGGTGTAGTTGATAAGGAATCCACCTATCGAGACATCGCCATCCAGACAGTATGATATCATGTAACCCGCCACAGCATAACGGAATCCGGTGAAGAAATTGGTGCAGATGCCCATGGCGGTAAGGCGTAGCCAAGGACCGTTGTGCAACAAGTTGGCATACTGTCGCAAAGAGAATCTCTCTGCACGAACAGGCTTGAGGCGCTCGCGCGTCAGCAAGCCACAGACGAGCGTAAGCACAGCTGCCACGCCGCCCAGTATCCACCCCGCCATGGCATACTGATGCTGGGGTGTGCCACCCACCCAACGCTGCAGATAGGGAAAGGCTTCGAGCATAACAAACCCCATGGCATAGGCTCCAACCATGCGATAAGCCGAGAACTGGTTCTTCTCGTCATCGTCGGCCGTCATCACGCCCAACAGCGAACCGTAAGGCACGTTGACCATCGTGTAAACGGCCATCATGAGCAGATAGACGGTATAGGCATAGATGCGCTTGCCCACAGGACCGAAGTCGGGGGTGGTGAGCAGCAAAGCAAAGACTAAGCCAAAGGGTATGGCACCAAAGATGAGCCAGGGGCGATACGTGCCCCAACGGCTCTGGGTGCGATCGGCAATGCTACCCATAAGCGGATCGGTGACGACGTCGAAGAGACGTGCCACGAGCATCAATACCGCAGCATCGGCAAACGAGAGTCCGAAGACATCGGTAAAGTACAGGGGGAAGGCAATGCACATCACCTTCCATACGATGCCACCCGCTCCGGCATCACCCATCGCATAAGCTATCTTCTCCCTCAGCATGAACGATTCCTCCTGATCAAATCCTTGATGGTGTTAACCGAGGCTGTGGTGCTGAGGCCATCCTCGGGTGTATGCAAACAATAGTCTACAAGGCGGTCAATGGTGCTGGTGGCTACGTGCAGACGGGTGTCGGACGAGGCGTAGTAGATGAAGACACGGCCGTCCTCGTCGGCTATCCAACCGTTGCTGAAGAGTACATTCATCACGTCACCCACATACTCCTCTCCCTTGGGCACCATCAGATAGCCGCCAGGCTGGGCTATGGTGCGTGTGGGGTCGTCGAGCGCCGTCATGTACATATACAATACGTAGCGCAGACCGCTGGCACAAGCGCGTACGCCATGCGCCAGATGCAGCCAGCCTTGGGGGGTCTTGATGGGGTGAGGGCCCTCGCCGTTCTTCACCTCCATGATGGTGTGGTAGCGACGCTCGTTGATGATAGTCTCCTCCTTCACCTCGGCATGCTCGATGTCGTCGATGAGCGCCCAACCGATGCCACCGCCACTACCGGTGTCGATGAAGCCGTCTTGCGGACGGGTGTAAAGAGCATAATATTTACGATTTGACGATTTACTATTTACGATTTCTTCCTTTTCTATGAACTCTGGGTGCAGCACTACGTTGCGTTGCTGCGAGAGACTCTTGAGGTCGGGTAGACGCTCCCAGTTGACGAGGTCCTTGGTGCGTGCAATGCCGCAGGTGGCTGTGGCTGCGCTGAGGTCGGCGGGCTGGCTGTCGTCGTGACGCTCCACGCAGAAGAGGCCGTAGATGAAGCCGTCCTCGTGGCGTGTCAGTCGCATGTCGTAGATGTTGGTGGCGGGCTCGTTGTCGCCTTCGGGCATGGTGATGGGCTCGTCCCAGAAGCGGAAGTTGTCGATGCCGTTGGGCGACTCTGCCACGGCAAAGAACGACTTGCGGTCGGCACCCTCTACGCGTACCACCACCACATACTTATCGCCCCACTTGATGGCACCGCTGTTCATCGTGGCGTTCATCATGATGCGCTCCATGAAGTAGGGGTTCGTCTCGGGGTTGAAGTCGTAGCGCCACTCCATTGGAGTGTGTGCAGCGGTGAGTACGGGGTTCTCGTAGCGGTCGACGATGCCATTGCCCAGTTCCTCGCGCTTGTTGGGGCGAGAGAGCAGTGCTTCGTGGCGTGCCGTGATCTTTGTCTTTCTATCTTTGAAAATATCGTTCATAATAGTTTGCTTGTTTTCGATTTTTCGATCTTTCGATTTTTCGGGGTATTCAATCTAACCTCACAGCCTCGCTACCTCACTACCTCACTTTGGTGTTATGCGATTGATAGAACTTGACGAAATCTTTCACACCATTGTGACCAGGATAGGGTACATAGTAATGTCGAGGCGTTTCATGCGCATTGCGCCATACGAGTACATAGGCAATATTGTGGCCTTCGATGGCGGGGGCCAGGGTCTCAGTCCACCAATTGTCTGAGGGGATTCCCTCATAGCCCGTCTCGGTCAAGGCTGCCACTTTGCCGTGCTTCTTAGCTACGCTGCAAACGGTTGTCAGCAGAGTGCCAATGCTCTGGGTGTATCGGTTCAAGGCAGCCTTGTCTTCGGGCTTGGCCATGCAATAGGAGTCGAAGCCCAGGACGTCGATGATATCGTCGCCAGGGTAGCGCTCGAGGTATTTCTCTTCGCTCGAACCGCACTCGTTTCCCGAGGAGTAGGCATAAAGCACATTGTCCACACCCTTCTGCTTCAGATGATTGGCAGTGAGGCGCCACAGTGCGACATACTGCTCACGGGTACAGATGTTCTGTCCCCACCAAAACCACGAACCGGTGTGCTCGTGCCAGGGACGGAAGAGTACAGGTACGGGGGTGCCATCTTCGGTCTTCAGTGAGAGAAGGAAATCGGCTACGATGTCCAGTCTGCCAAGGAAATTCTGATGCAGCTCGCCGCCTTCGAGTATGCTGGCTACGGTCATCTTCTCCTGCTCGGCCTTGTCCTTGCCTTCCACCCATGCCGTACCGCCTGTCAAGGGGTTGTCGGCATGCCAGCTCAGGGTGGACATACCACCTCGTTCGTACTGACGGATGATCTCCTTGCGCATACGGTCGAAGGGCACACCGTCGAGATTGGCTTTGCCGCCCAGTTCGATACGTCCCAGGTCAAAGCCCATCACAGGAGGATACTCACCGGTTACGCTCTTCACGTCCGAACGATCCTCGTCGTCCTTCCAACCGTGACCATATACGGGGTCGTCCTGATGACCGAACATATACCGGCCACTCTTGGCTATCTTGTGCAGACTTGTCAGCAGTTGGGCAGTCTGCTTCTTGCCCTGGACGGCAGCCTTTGCCGGCTTGCTGGGCGTGAGACGATAGCTGATGACGTCGCGGGCAGGCACGGTGACGGTGCGCCACGTCTTGTCCTTCGTGGTGGTCTTGCCCTCTTCCTTGTATGCCCAGAGGTCGCGCACCTTGTAGATGGTGTTGTAGAACTGCGTGCTGCGCTTGCTTACCTGGTCGTCGGTGAGGTTGAAGCGTTGCCAGTTGAGGTCGTAGGTAATGGGAGCCTGGGTGGGGTTGAGGATAGTCATGGCCCAGTCGCCGCCAGCCAAAGGCTTGAACCAGAACTCAAGACCCTGCTCGTTGCGCAGGTGCAGACCCTGCACGCCCAGCTCGTCCTGGTCGATGGCTATCATCTCGCGGTTCATCACGATGTCCTTGGTCTCCTGACTCATGTTGCGGATGTCGTTGCCCAGGATAAGGGGAGCGGCCAGCATACACCACATAGTGAAGTGGGCGCGATCCTCGTTGACAGCCATGCCATTGCCCACCTCCAGCATGTCAGGGTCGTTCCAATGGCCGGGACCTGCATAGATGCGAAGCGGTTCGGCCAGACGGATGCACTGCATCACGCCGATGTCGGTGAAACCGCCCTTGTGCACACGGGTAGAGTCGAAGTTGCACCAGATGTCGGGACCAATGCGCCAACTGTGGCCAATCTCGCTCGCCCACTTCCAGGGCTGATGCTGTCCCCACTCGCACATACTGAGGAAGATGGGGCGACCAGCCTCGCGCAGTGCGTCGCTCATCAGCTGGTAGGCACCCATGGCATTGATGTTGGTGGTGTTGCACCAGTCCTCCTTGAGGTAGTCCACCTCCCAACGGGCATACTGCAGTGCGTCCTGATACTCGTGGCCGAAGCTGCCCGGCATACCGGCACAGGTGCCCGTGCCGCAGTCGCTGTAGATACCCAGTTTCAGACCCTTGCCGTGCATGTGGTCAGCCAGACTCTTCATGCCGCTCGGGAACTTCTTGGCATCGGGCTGTATGAAACCGTCCTTGTCGCGCTTGCCGTGCCAGCAGTCGTCTATATTAATGTAGGTGTATCCTGCTTCGCTCAGTCCCGACTCCACCATGGCATCGGCAATGCCACGGATGATGTCCTCGTTGATGTTGCCTGCAAACTTGTTCCAGGTGCTCCAACCCATCTGTGGGCGGTCGCCAATCTTCTCCCATTTCTGGGCATGCAGGTTGGTGCACGCCAGTAGGGCAAGAATGATAAATGTTAGTTTTTTCATATTGTTTGATTGTTCGATTGTTCGATGTTACGATTGTTCGATTATTCGTGTGTGTTCTTATTTTAGATAATTGTTGATGAAATCCAGACGGGGTTGGTAATAGAGTTTGTTCCATACTGGAAAATCCTCGCCACTAGACCAGGCATGGGTGCGGAAAGGCACACAGTTGAGCCCAGCCGTCGAGCGTAGATACGGCTAGCATTGTTATCGTGAAGAGTATGCCCAAAAGGCTGGGAGATATCTTATTCATGAGGATTTTTTTCGATATTTCGGGGGATCGAGGATTCGATTTGGTGGAATGCTATTCCATGCTGATGTCGTAGGTGAAGTCGCCGTCGGTCGACTGCAGGATAATCTGAGCGTGGCCGTTGAAACTGTTGATGGTAAATGTCTTGGCTGTGGCATCGGTGGGACGCTCCACGCCCGTGAAGGCAGAGTCGCCATTGCCGCCGCCCAAGATGCGGGCGTTGCCCTTGATGGTGATGGTGAATGGCTGCGAGGCTGTGGGTACGAAGCGCTCCTTCTTGTCGAGCAGCGAGATGTCCAGCACGTGTATGTCGGCGTGACGCGACACGACGGCCTTGGCGTGTGTGGCCTCTCCTGTTGTCTCCAGTCGCTCGGTAGCAGTCTTCTTGCCCTTGTTGTAGCCAATGGCCTGGATGCTACCCGGCTTGTAGGTGGTTGTCCACTCCAAGTGGCCGTTGCGGGGCATCGGTTTGCGTCCCATCTTCTTACCGTTCACGATGAGTTCCACCTCGTCGCAGTTGCTGAACACTTGTACGCGTACTGCCTCGCCCTCATGACCTTGCAGGTTCCAGTGGGGCAGGATGTGTACCATCGGTTCGTCCGTCCACCATGCCTTGAGGTAGTATGCCTCGTCCTTGGGGAAACCGCAGTAGTCCAGCAAGCCGAATTGGCTGCCCGTGGCAGGATAGCCCAAGGGTACTGGCTCGCCGCGATAGTCGAAGCCCGTCCAGTAGAACACACCCAACAGCCAGGGACGGTCGTGGTAGAAATTCCAACCATACTCTGTGGCAAAGTGTACCGAATCGCTGGGCGAGAGTGTGTAGTTCATTGAGGGCATGCGTCCCGTGCTCTTGTCGCAGGGAGCATATACGCCACGTGTGCCGCATCCCGTCGTCTCCTCGCTACCCAAGGCAATGCGCTTGGGGTATCGCTGACGATCCTCGTCGATGTGATGCTGCTTGATGTAGTTGTAGCCAGCCACGTCAACACCGCGCAGGATGTGCGGACCGCTGGCAGAAGCCACACTGACGGGGCGTGTGGGGTCGGCCTGATGGGCGTAGGCCGTCATGGTGGCGGCAATCTGTTCGCCACGGTCGTCCCACTCGATGCCCCACTCCTCGTTGCCCACGCTCCAGCAGAAGACGCTGGGGTGGTTGCGGTCACGGTGTATCATACCCTTCAGTACGTCGAGTTGGAAGGGATTGATGCCCATCAGTCGGTTCTCCTCGTATACCAATATACCTAATGAATCGCACACGTCGAGCAAGGCCGGCGTCATGGGATTGTGGCTGGCACGATAGGCATTCACGCCCATCCACTTCAAGCGTTCGATGCGGTATGCTTGCAAGCCGTCGGGGATACCAGCACCTACGCCAGCGTGATCCTGATGGCAGTCCACACCCTTCAGCGTGACGTGCTTGCCATTGAGGAAGAGTCCCTTGTCGGCATCGAGCTTGATGTCGCGGATACCGGTTCGGGTAATGTGTTCGTCCACCATCTGTCCATTTACGATGATGCGTGTACGCACCTTGTATAGTTGGGGCGTCTCTAGACTCCACAAGGCTGGGTTCGTGACATTTGTCTCGGTCTTCGTTATGGCCATCTCGCGTGGAGCCAGTGCTTTACCCTCGTTCGTCATTGTGGCCACGACGTCACCGTTGGGGGCGATGAGTGCATGCTGCACACTGTAGCTGCTGATGGGTTTGTTGCCATCATTCACCACTTCTGTCTCGAGGGTCATCTGCGCCTCGGTGAAATTATCATTGAGTGTAAAGTGTGCAAAGGTGCCATCGGTGGCGATGTGCAGGGGTGCCATCTTCTCCATCCATACGTGGCGGTAGATGCCCGCACCCTCGTAGAACCAACCCTCCTCGAGCGAAGCATCAACGCGCACGCAAATGAGGTTGGTCTGCTTCTCTCCATTGCCGTAGAGCAGGTAGTCGGTGATGTCGTAGTCCTGCGATGCGTAGCCACTCGGTTCCTTACCCACCAGAAATCCGTTTACCCACACCTGTGCGTTGCGGAAGATGCCGTCGAACTGCAGGCGCACATGACGACCACGGTCGCTCTCGGGCAGTTGGAACGTCTTGCGGTACCATCCCACACTTGTCTCTGGGTATTTCCATCCCACCTGCTTGAAGCCGTGGCTGTAGCTGGCTGAGCCATTGAAAGGAAGATCCACTGCCCAGTCGTGAGGCAGGTCCACGTTTTTCCATTCGTTACCCGGTTTGAACTTCATCACGTACGGACCTTCATTGTGTATGGAGTTGGCCTTGGTCAGATAGTTAAAATATTCCGTTCCAGCCATGTAGTCCTTGTTGTAGTCGCTGGCATGTCCCAGCGCAAACTGCCATTGGGCGTCCATGCTGATGCGCTCACGCTGTGCCGCCGCCGACAGGCTCATGGCTGTGAGGAGTAGAAGAAATGTCTTACGCATGCTTCTCTGATTATTTAGTAACTTATGAAAATATAGGATAAAATTTCATACGCCCACCCAATCGTGCATGTTGCTCTACATAGTGGCAGTAAGGAACGTGGCATTCCCGAAAATGTAGAGGATGTTCTCGCTGGCAGGCACCAGCACCGTCTCGCCTTGACGAATGTGGATACCGTTGATGTTGGCCTCGCCCCAAAGGCAGAGTACGACGACGAAGGAGTCGCATTGAAAATCGATCTGAGCAGCTACCTGTACAACGACACGATGAACGGTGAAGTAAGGACAGTTGATAAGCTGTGAGGTTGGCTTTGTACTGTCATAGGAGGTGCGGTACTCGGGCCATACCCGATAGTCAATAGCCTCCTTGGCCTGTTCAACGTGCAGTTCGCGGGGTTTTCCGTGGGCATCCTTGCGTCCGAAATCATATACACGATAAGTGATGTCGCTGGTCTGCTGAATCTCGGCAAGGAAGTTCCCGGCACCAATGGCATGGAGGCGTCCGGCGGGAAGGAAATAGAGATCGCCATCGTGGCTCTCGTGTGTAGCAATGACGGACGCCATAGGGTTCTCCCCCTTGCTATCAGCCTCGACATCATTCTCGATGACTAGGCGTTCATAGTCATCGGGAGAGATACTTTTGCGCAAGCCACTATAGATCTTGGCACCGATGTCGGCTTTGATAACGTACCACATTTCAGTCTTACCGGCACAGCCATGGCGCTCAAGAGCCAGTTTGTCATCTGGATGAACTTGCACGGAAAGGTCTTGCCGAGAGTCAATGAGCTTGACAAGGATGGGGAACTTGTTGCCGTACTTCTTGTAGACACGATCGCCAACGAGCAGTCCCTTATACTTATCAATCAGTTCTGTAAGGGTTAGGCCAAGGTCAACATCTCCGATGAGTCCGCGGTCGATGGCAACGCTTTCGTGGCCGGGAACACCACTTATTTCCCAACTTTCGCCGATGTTGGGCTGGGCGGTATAGATTCCCTTGTAGGGAGCTATCTGATAGCCACCCCATAGGGTCGTTTTGAGATAAGGTTGGAATTTGTAAGGCTTCATCGTATTATGTTTGGATTCTTATGGATTTGCTTATAAGATTGTCGTAGCAAATTTACCATTTTATTTTGAAAAGCATTACCTGAAGTTGGGTAATTCGTCGCGAGTGATGATGAAATCACACTTCAGGGCATCATTCCAGTAATCTATGTTGGCATTGTTGTGGTCGGTCAGCTTGAAAGCATCGCTCTTGGGATCGCTGGTACGCGCATTGTCCCACCAGGGAATCATGTAGTTCCAGTACTGACCATCAGCCCATATCTGCGACATCATGGGAATGTTGCCGAACTCGCTGATGGCATAAAGCTTATCGGGGTAGTGCTGTTGGAAGAACTTGTACCACTTGCGCATGTCGGCCAGCGATGCGTTGTAGAAGTCGTATGCCACGATGTCGACGTACTCATCACCTGGGTACCATTTCATGCTGTCGCCCGAGTTGTACACCCATATCAGGTTGTCCAGACCGTGATAGTTGACCATGCGATCGTACATCACGCGCCACAGTTCCACGAAGGCTTCCGGACCGTCGATACCCCACCAGAACCATGCCTTGTGCCAGGAGGTGCCGGGATTGGCGTCCGACCAGTTGCCTTGTGCCTCGTGCAGTGGGCGCCAGATGACGGGGATGCGTGCGTCGGCCATCGGTTTCATCCATGCTGCCACCTGGTCGATGCGGGCAATCATGGTGCGGTAACCTTCGGAGGTGGGGTCGAAGATGGCCGAGGGACGGAAACTCGTCTGCCCGTCTTCCGTGCCTGGTGTGCAGGTGTCGCTCTTGCCATCGTTCGAGGGCATATTCCAGTGCCACATAGCAGCCATCACGCCGCGTTTGTTCGTCCAGTTCTTCCACATCGTCTGGTTGTTGTAGTCAATCCATCCACCCGATGAGGAGTAGATGTCGTGGATGAAGTCGATGCAGTTGATGGCGGGGTACTTGCCCGTGTGGCTATACACCCAGTCGGCTTCGTATGTGTTGTAGTTCACACAGGCATGCGTACCGGTGAGCATCTTCTTGCCCGTGTTCTCCTCCATGTAGGTCAAGAGCTTGCGTGCCGACTCCGAGCGGTTGGCCCATTTGGGGATGTCCTCGATGGTGATGCTTTCTATGTCTTGCATATTGTAGCGCACCACGGTGCC
>JAGHUS010000118.1 GCA_018064685.1 Bacteroidales bacterium
AGGAGCATGTACAACAGGGCGGGCATAGCGACATTAAGAGCGAAGATGATCTATCAAGGAAGGCCACAAGCACTCAAATTTTGCACCTAAATTGGTGAAGAACCCAAAAAAAACTTTATTATTTTAAATCACTCCTCCGTTTTCATAGGACAGCAATAGCATCTAATTGTATACAGTTTTATAACTTTAGTAATTAAAGTTTACTGCTATACTTTTTTGTCTCATGAACAATTACACCACTGAGCAATAGAAGCGAAACAAGATTGGGGATAGCCATCAACGCATTCATCAAGTCTGAAAGTGTCCATACAAGACTAAGTTCAAACACACTACCTAGAAATATAGCCACAATATAAATAATACGGTAACCCACGATAAGCTTTTTACCCCCTAGATACTCTACCGCACGTTCGCCATAATAACTCCAACCCAAAATGGTGCTGAAGGCAAAAGTCACAATGCCGAAGGTGAGAAGTGGAGATCCTATAAAAGGTATCTTACTAAATGCCTCTTTTGTTAGCGAACCAGTCTCTATATCACCAAGTTGAAGGTTATATGCCAAAAGCGTGCTGACAATGACAAGTCCGGTAAGAAGGCAGATGACAACCGTATCCCAGAACGTAGCAGAACTGCTGACCAAGGCTTGCCGAACAGGGTTCTTTGTCTGAGCAGCTGCAGCGACTATAGGCGCACTACCCATACCACTCTCGTTGCTGAACAGACCTCGAGCAATGCCATAACGAGCTGTAATGATAATGCTGCCACCTACAGCCCCACCCAATCCGGCTTCAGGCGAAAAAGCACATTTCAATATAAGTTGAAAGGCTGGAATGATATAATCAGAATTTACGAAAAGAATATACAAACAGCCTACCACATAAAGCAAAGCCATGAAGGGAACAAAGGCGGTACAAACCTTGGCAATGCCCTTCACGCCGAATAAAATAACCAATGCTGCAAGAACGGTGACAGCCAGACCCGTACCCCATTCGGGTATGCCCAGTGTATCATGGCAAAGCAAAGATATGGCATTACTCTGAACCATATTGCCAATACCAAAAGATGCTATTGCAGTAAAGATACAAAATAAAATAGCCAACCATTTCATTCCCAATCCCTTTTGCAATGCAAACATAGGACCGCCAAGCATGCGTCCGCTACGTGTCTTGACACGATATTTCACAGCCAGAAGTCCCTCGGCATATTTAGTGGCTATGCCCAGCACACCAGTTATCCAACACCAGAATATGGCACCAGGACCACCCAATGCAACAGCAGTGGCAACACCCACGATATTACCCGTGCCAATAGTGGCAGCAAGAGAGGTGGCAAGAGCACCAAATTGACTTACATCACCAGGACTATCCGCATCCCTCTTCACGCTGAGACGAATGGCAGAGAAAATCTTACGTTGAGGAAATTTTAAACGAATAGTAAGATAGAGATGTGTGCCCAACAAAAGAATAATCATAGGCCACCCCCATAGAACGTCACAAACAGAGGAAAGAACAGACTGAATGATGTCTAAAAGGGATTGCGAATCGGTCATTTTGAATCTCTATTTTTAGTTCACATAAAAATGATTGCGAATGCAAAGGTAGCAAAAAGAAAGCAATATTCAAACATATACAAACATTTTTAAACAAAAATCGCATTTTTTACATCACACGACACAACGCCTATAAGATTTTTTACTGCAAATGATGATAAAACAAATAAAAAGTTGTAAATTTGCACCCAATATGCGCGCGCACACAAACATAATAATATTAAAAATTCTGTGGCTGATGGTCGCATACATGTGTTGTGCCACTACTTCGATTGCGCAAAATGACAAAATAGAGCGGTCGGCAATGCTGCAACAGCAAGAACAGATATGCCAACAGTACAAGGCCAAGGGAGACATGATGGAGTATTTCAAAGCCATGAAGCGATATTCCATCCTCTACGACTCGCTATTGCAAGAAGCAGCCGAGGAACAGCGCGCAGCAGTTGAAGAAGAACTGAAGAGAAAAGATGACGAGCTGAAAAGACAGCAAAACAGCATAGAAAGTCTAGTTCAGACCAATCACACTCTGGAAGATTCGATAAATGTCCAAAAAGCCAAGCTCTATAATGGCGATTTTGAAAAAGAGAAATTGTCGGCAAAAGAAAGAGAGCAGAAACTGGACAAGGAAAGAGAGACAACACTACAGAACCAGCTGAAGCAAGAAATTGAGAACGAGACCAAACTGTCGAGAACCGAATTCTGGACTTATTTCGTCGTCATAATCATCATCCTCATCCTCTTCTGTGTTGTGGCATTCTTTGCATACCGACTGAAACACGCCAACAACATTATGCGCAAAGCCACAATACGCATGAACAGAGTGAGAGAAAAGGCTACAGCGGCCGAGAAGATGAAGACATTCTTCATACAAAACCTAAGCCATGAAATCCGAACTCCACTCAACGCCATTGTGGGTTTTTCTGACATGCTGACCCGAGACGGCAATCTTTCGGAAGAAGAGAACACGCTGATATGCAAGATGATAACCGACAACGGAGAACAACTTGTGACATTGGTAAGCGACATACTTGATGTCAGCAATATGCAAAGCGGGCAATTGACATTGGGATTGGACACACACAGAGTAAACGAAGTGATGCGCTATGCCATAGGCACCGTTGAAGGAAGACAGGAAGAGGGGGTTGAGATGAGATGGACGAGCGATGTGGATGACAACTTTAAGCTCTACACCGACGTGACACGACTTCGCCAACTGCTCATCAACTACCTTACCAACGCGTGTAAATACACCCAGCAAGGCCATATACACCTTCATTGTGCACATGACGCTGCCAACAACACCCTCACCTTCAGTGTCACAGACACCGGAGTGGGTATTCCAAAGGAACATGCCGAACATGTCTTCGAACGATTTGAGATGCTCAACTCGATGAAGCAAGGCACGGGTCTTGGATTGAACATCTGCCGACTGATAGCCAAGCAACTGAAGGGAAAAGTGGCTCTGGACACAAAGTACACCCAAGGTGCTCGATTCATCTTTGTCCATCCCACAAATCTGTCCGAACTCATCGAACGAGACAACGATTCAGTGAGTCAAAATGATAACAAGACAAAAGCGACAAGCAAGATAAAGGGAGCTGGTAAAATGCTACTTATGTTGTTGCTATGCATAATGCCATCTCTGGCCAAGGCACAGGATAATCCGTTCAACATTAGCAACTTGGACTATAACCACTACCAGGAACTGCTTCAAAGCGACGAACTGGCTCCCGACTATTTGCCCCGTCTCAACCGTTACGTGCAAGACGCCCGAAGACGCAAGGAATGGAAGGCAGAACTCGTACTATACTCGTTGATTTGCCGATCCAAGAAATTCACTTCCGACTTCAAGAAGAGCTATATGGAGAAGATGCGCGAGAATGGAAAGAAGCACAACTACATGCAATATTACTTCTGGTCGTTCTCAACCGAAATCTCCACCTACTTGAACGAGCAGAACTACCCCATGGCGCTTGAAAGCTGCAACCGACTGAAGGAGGAAGCGGAAAAGAGCCATGACGAATATGCCAAAGCATTGTATTATAGCAACATATCAAAGTTCTACTACGTACAGCATTTCTTCAAGCTTTCTGCCACGTATGGCAAGAAGGCCATCAACCACATCATCGAAAAGGTGCCAAGCCAGAATCCCGCACAGGGCTGTGTGGAATACTGCTTGAGCCTGATACTCACAAACAGACCCTACAATGAGACAATAGCAGAGATAGACAATCTGAAGAAGCACATGAAGACAAACGTCTCATCTGTAAGCATGCACATCATGAAATGCCTGTGCATGTACCAGTACGAACAATACGACAGCTTCGACAAAGAGGTAGACAAGCTGAACAAAGAATATGACAAGGCACTGCTGCAGAAGAACGAATCGTACAACACCATCATGGCATTCTGGCTTGCCCGTCACGGACAAAAGGACAAAGCATTGGAGTTGATAGAGGAGACTGGCCTTGTCACAAAATACGAACAGCTATATAGGCCCGAAGCTTATATACACTACGAGGCGGGCAATCTGAACGAGGCATGCAAATATCTTGAAGAATCCATCGTAGAAAGAAAGAAGAACAACTACATTATCAACAACGCGCCCACATTCTACGAGCTTTACCAAAACGAACTTGCACTGCGTGCTAAGACCATACAGCAGCAGAAAAGCATGGAGCAGTTGAAGGAACAACAGCTGCAACTGCAGAAGAAAGTGCTGGATGACTCACTGGCTTCGGTGCAACAGCAGATGTTCAAAGACAGCGTGAAACATACACTGGACGAAAAACAAACGAACATCAATCTGCTGAATGCACAACGAGAGCGCAAGAACGCTGAGGCAGACAATCTCTTGGCCCACCAGAAACACATCATCATATTCTACAGTCTGGCTGGTGTGCTAGCAACCTTCATAGTCATACTCATCTATGTGGCCATACTTGCAAACAGACGTCGCAGAATAAAAGCCACCTATCTGCAAACGGCAAAAGCCATGAAGGAAGCACAGCAAAGCGACGAGGTAAAGACAAAGTTCATTCACACACTGAGCCACGAAATACGAACACCGCTGAATGCCATAATCGGATTCTCGACACTGCTCACTGACAGCGACCAGAGCATCATGGACGACGAAGAGAGGAAGAAGGCTACAGAGAGCATAAAGAACAACACCAGCTACCTGTCGACATTGATCAACAACATCCTCGAAATGTCACGACTCGAAGCTGGCAAGATACCCGTACAGATGAGGATGAATGCCGTCTACCCCATCTGCCAGGAGATAGTGTCATCATTCAATAAAAAGCTGAATGGAGAGATGGAAGATGCAGGCATAGACAGAGACGAGATGATAGCCAAGAGAAACAGGTTGGAGATAAGCTACACCGACCTGCTTCCCGCAAACTACCAGCATCCACTCGATGCCGACCGTATGAAGAGCATCCTGAATGCACTCATCGACAACGCCATAAAATTCACGTCGCAGGGTTATGTGCACATCACCACATCGTTGGATGAAAGCTGCACTGACACATCTTCATCCAGTGAGAACATCACAAAGCGATTGTGCATAACAATTGAAGATACAGGAATAGGGATCGCCGAAGACATCAAAGACAGAATATTCAATCAGTTCTTCAAGCAAGACTATTTTTCAAGTGGTTCGGGACTAGGTCTTTCCATTGCCCGACTGTCTGCCGAGAAGATGAATGGCAGCATCACATTGGACAGCACCTACACACAAGGAGCCAGATTTAAAATACTGATCTAAGAGAGAGTGCGTGTGGATCATGGGGTCTGACCCCCAGATTCAATAATGATTTAATAGAGAGTACAATAAAGATAATTCTTAACTCTTCTTTCTGAATGCTAAATTTATAAGAAACAATGAGGAATCAAAGTGGAGAAAGTTACGCTGCAACGAAGTATCACGAATTCAAGGTGAAGGAACCGTGTACCCTCACCGAATTTATTTCGAAGCAGATGTCAGGAATCAGCCGCAACAAGCTGAAAGACATACTGAAAGGACACGGAGTGACGGTAGACTACAAACTCGTTACAAAATACGATTTCCCCCTACAATCTGGCATGTTGGTGCGTATCAGTAAGCACCGCCGTAGCACAGAACTAGTAAACAAATGGGTGAAGATAGTGTATGAGGACAAAGACATCATAGTGATAGAGAAAGCTGCGGGAATTCTTTCCATGGCTGCAACAGCCAAGCAGTTCTGCATCAAAACCGTACTCGACGAGTACTTCCAGCGCCGTCACTTCAAATGTCATGCACATTGTGTGCATCGCTTGGATCGCGACACCAGCGGACTGATGATGTATGCCAAGAGTATAGAGGCTGCAAAAATCATGCAGGACGACTGGAAGGGACGCGTCTTCGACCGCCGATATTGTGCTGTACTACAGGGCGAGATGGAGCAGGAAGGTGGCACTGTAAAGAGCTACCTCACCGACAACAAGGCATACGTCACGTTTTCATCTCCCACCGACAACGGAGGCAAGCTGGCCATCACACACTTCCACCGTTTGGAGACAGCTAACGGCTACACACTGGCCGAGATGCGATTAGAGACGGGGCGCAAGAACCAGATACGTGTACACATGCAGGACATTGGATATCCCGTAGTGGGCGATCCGAAATACGGACTCGAAAACACGTATATGCCCAACCCTATCGGCCGTCTTTGCCTACACGCATTCCGTCTCTTCTTCTATCACCCCATAACGGGACAGAAAATGGAGTTCGAGACTCCCATACCTACAGCATTCCGAAACATTCTTACTGGTAAGGAGAAGAAAGAAGACCTGTCTGAATGAATTTAAGCAGAATTGTCAAACAACAAATAAATTATATACTAACAAACAAATTTTTTACGAAATGAAAAAGATTTTTTCTATGGTAGCCATTGCAGCTACCGCATTGATGTTGGGCAGCTGTGGCTTTGGTGGTGTAAACCCCGTAACCGACGTTGCAGCAGGCGTATTGGGTAATGCACTCACTGGCAACAACAGCGGTGCTACAACGGGCAGCACTCTGGCCAGCACCGGTCTGAACCTCCTCAGCACACTGCTCGGTGGTAACACCGTAAACAAGAACACCATCGTCGGAACATGGACCTATGCAAAACCCGAAATCACTTTCGAGTCGAACAACGTACTGGCTGGCATTGGCGGTCAGCTGGCTGGCAACAAGCTCGAGAGCACTCTGGGCACACAGCTCGAGAAGATTGGTCTCAAGGCTGGCGTCAGCAAGTTCAACTTCAAGGAGGACGGCACCATGACCGTTACCGTAAATGGCAAGACCACAAACGGCACCTACACCCTCAATGGCAACAGCCTCACCATGAAGGGCGCACTGGGTCTCACCACCATCAATGCTACCGTAAGCATCCAGGGCAACCAGCTCTTCCTATTGTTCGAGGCAAAGGCTATCTTCAATGCCCTCACCAAGCTGGGCCAGAGCAGCAGTTCCATCAGTTCTTTGTTGGGCAACTTCAACGGTATGAAGCTGGGTTGGAGTATGACAAAATAACACAATTCAATGAAGCAAACATTAAGAAGAAACTTTGGAGCGGTGGTAATAATGGCCACCGCTTCACTCTTACTGTCCTCTTGCCGGGTACTCGACAAGGGTATGGGCAGATACGAGGCAAACGCCCGCAAGTCGATAGTCGTACTTTATGACAATGACGTTCATTGCGCCATCGAAGGATATCAGATGGCTGCCGGTTTACGCGATGCCATCCAGGACACCGCATTCTGCATCATGGTGTCGAGCGGCGACTACCTGCAAGGTGGAACAGCCGGTGCCATAAGCAGCGGACAATATGTGGCCGACATCATGAAGACCGTCGACTATGCCGCCATAACCTTAGGCAACCACGAGTTCGACTATGGCATGACACGCATGAAAGAGCTGCTCAAAGACATCGGAGCACCCGTTACATGCTGCAACCTCTATTCAGTCGAAACAGGCAAAAAGGAATACGCCAGCTACGTGACGAAGCAGGTAGGCAACAAGAACATAGCGTTTGTCGGTGCCGTAACCCCCACTACACTCTACACCGAGGCATACTCCTTCTATGACAAAAACGACAGGCAGACTCACCACCTAAGCGAGAAAAATCTATACCAAGAGGTACAGAAAGCTGTCAATGCAGCACGACAAAATGGTGCAGACTATGTCGTACTACTGTCGCATATTGGCGAGGATGACAACATCTGCCACACTATGTCGCACGAACTGGTAAAGCAGACAAACGGCATTGACGTGGTGCTGGATGGCCATACACATTCGGTCGTGCCACAAGTCACCGAATATAACAAGGATGGTAAACCAGTCATCATAACACAGACTGGGACAAAATATGCCAACGTGGGAAAACTGCTCATAAAGCCAGACGGTAAGATGTGTACCGAGCTTATCCCTATGAAGAGCCTGACGAAAAAGAACACGAAAGTAGAGGCTGCTACTGAAAAAGTCATGAAAGAGTACAACGCCAAGGTACAGAAGCACATCTGCAACAGTGACGTGGAACTCAACATCCTCGACACTAAAGGAAAGCAGGCCGTACGTCTGCGTGAAGTTAATGCTGGAGACCTCGTAACTGACGCTTACCGGTACGTTACAAATGCGCAAATTGCCATAACAAATGGTGGAGGAATCCGTACAAGTCTAAAGAGTGGAGATCTTACTTATGGCGACATCATAGCGTTGCTTCCTTACGAGAACTACGTGGAGATACTCGAAGTGAAAGGACAGAAGATTATCGACGTACTTAATGCTTGTACAAAGTTCTTGCCATTGGAGAATGGAGATTTTCCACAGGTATCTGGAATACGGTACACCATCGATATGAATGCACAACAGCGTGTTAGCAAAGTGGAGATACTGGATGAAAAGACTGGCAAATATTCTGACATCGACCCTGATGCCACCTATACTCTTGGCACCATCGACTACTGCGTTACAGGAGGCGGTCTGCAGACTCTATTGAAAAACGAGAAAGTGGTAAAGCAGAATATCATGCTCTACAGCGAGGCACTCATCGAGTATGTCACCAAGAAACTCGACGGCCACATCGGTCAGGAATATGCTTCACCACAAGGCAGAATCATTTTCAAACAGTAAAACAACTGTAAAGTATCGCTAATATATTTAATTTCAGCTATTTAATAGCCCTACACAAGATTAGCATCTTATATTCAGTGCGTTTTTGAGTGCATTTTTAAATTAAAAAAGTACTTTGTAGTTATTTGATTATCTTTGACTTATGTTACCTCAGTGCAGAAAGTGCACTTTTTCTCCAAAAACTCTCTTTACGTGTACGCGTAAGAAAACTTTTCGGAAAAAAAGTGCAATTTTTGCACTGACGAGTTGTATACTATTGATTCTCATTATATTACAAAAATAAAAAAATCGCTGAAAAATGCACTTAAAAATGCACTGAGCTGCAAAAAAAGCACTTATCTTGCAAAAAAACATATGGCTACCTGCTCATATCTTCTCCCTTTAGATGTCTCTAAACTGCCAATGTGAAGCCATATAACACACGCTCGGAGCGCAGACTGTGATCGCTGCGAGTGACGACTGCGTTCGCTGCGAGTGACAATTGCGTTCGCTGCGAGTGACGGCTGCGTTCGCTGCGAGTGTTTTAAAAGCCCCAACCCCACTAAAAAAGCCACATATTTGGCCTCATGACAACTAAACCAATTCCTACCCTATTAACACCAAACAATAACACAAAAAGAGAATCAATAGAAGAAAATTGGATGCAAATATTCGTGCATATACGCCCGTACTGAACAAATTTAAAAAAGACGGTATTTTTTTGCATTAGAATTAGCATTTTGTCGATATAAATTCGTATCTTTGCATGATTTTAAAACCAAGATTAAAATTTTTAAGACTATATGCTAACATTAAAACTTATTACCGAGGAAACCGAAAAGGTTATCAAGGGATTGGAGAAAAAGCACTTTAAGGGTGCCAAAGAGGCTATCGAAGAGGTGATGGCCACCGACAAACTGCGCCGTACCACACAGGCAGAACTGGACGCTAACCTGTCTGCCGCCAAGAAGTTGGCTGGCGAGATTGGCATGCTGATGAAGCAGGGTAAGAAGGACGAAGCCGATGCAGTAAAGGCTAAGGTAGCCGAACTGAAGGAGCAGAGCAAGGCACTCGAGGAGAAGAAGGCTGCTGCCGAGCAGGAGCTGACCCGCCAGCTATGCCAGATTCCCAACATCCCCTACGACGAGGTGCCCGAGGGTTCTTGCGCCGAGGACAACTGGGTGGTAAAGTCAAACCTCAAGGAGTGTGTCGTTGGCGTTGACACCGTAGGCAATTGGGATGCCAATCCCGTGGTGGAGACAGCCAAGTTGCCTCACTGGGAACTTGCAAAGAAGTACAACCTCATCGATTTCGACCTGGGTGTGAAGATCACCGGTGCGGGTTTCCCCGTCTATCGTGGCAAGGGTGCGCAGCTGCAGCGTGCGCTCATCAACTTCTTCCTGGCCGAGGCTAACAAGAGCGGTTACGAGGAGATTATGCCTCCCACGGTGGTGAATGCTGCCAGCGGTTACGGCACTGGTCAGTTGCCCGACAAGGAGGGTCAGATGTACCACTGCGACCTCGACGACCTCTACCTCATCCCCACAGCTGAGGTGCCCGTCACCAACATCTACCGCGACGTCATCCTCGACGAGAAGGATCTGCCTATCAAGAACTGCGCTTACACCCAGTGCTTCCGTCGCGAAGCAGGTAGCTATGGCAAGGATGTGCGTGGTTTGAACCGTCTGCACGAGTTCTCGAAGATCGAGATTGTACGCATCGATACCCCCGAGCATAGTGCCGAGAGCCACAAGGAGATGCTGGCTCACGTAGAAGGTCTGCTGCAGAAGCTCGAACTCCCCTATCGTATCCTTCGCCTCTGCGGTGGCGACCAGTCGTTCACCTCTGCCATCTGCTACGACTTCGAGGTTTACAGCGAGGCACAGAAGCGTTGGCTCGAGGTCAGCTCTGTCAGCAACTTCGACACTTACCAGGCAAACCGCCTCAAGTGCCGCTATCGCAACAGCGAGACGAAGAAGACAGAAATCTGCCACACCCTGAATGGTTCAGCCCTTGCCCTTCCCCGCATCGTGGCTGCCCTCTTGGAGAACAATCAAACCGAAGATGGCATCAAGATTCCTGCTGCACTAGTACCATTTATGGGCACAGACATTATAAAGTAATTTGCTTTTGTTGAAACCAAAAATGGCACAAAAATATCACAAAAATGGATTTTAAGGAGCTTTCTTATATTATCACTGGTGCATGCTATGAAGTGTCACATGAACTAGGTGTTGGTTTTCTTGAAAAAGTATATGAAGCAGCACTTATTTATGAGTTAAAACAGAAAGGATTATTTCCTCAACAGCAGCAACCAATAACAGTGTTCTATAAGGGTGAGCCATTAGATGTTAATTATAAAGCTGATATTATTGTAAACAATGAGGTTATTCTTGAACTAAAAGTATTAGATGAGATTACGAACATTCAAAAAGCACAGCTTCTTAATTACATGAAAGCTACTCACATCAAATATGGAATGCTTATCAATTTTGGTAAAGCAAAAGTAGAAATTGAAAGATTCGTAATTTAACATTTATATAAACGAGGAATTATTTTTGCCATTTTTGTGCTATTTTTGGTTTCAAAAAAATGAAGAAAACAAATCAAAAATCAACCAACAAATATTAAGGTAAGATGAACAAGATTGTTGAAAAAATCCAATTTTCAGAGAAAGTGTTCAAGCTCGTTGTCGAGGCACCTATGATTGCCAAGGCTCGCAAGGCTGGTCACTTCGTCATTATTCGTGTTGACGAGAAGGGCGAGCGCGTGCCCTTGACCATTGCTGGTAGCGACCCCGAGAAGGGCACCATCACATTGGTTATCCAGACCGTAGGTGCCAGCACCTCACAGCTTTGTGCCTTGAACGCTGGCGACTACATCGCCGACGTAGTGGGTCCTTTGGGTCGTGCAACACACATCGAGAACTACGGCACCGTGTTGTGCGCCGGTGGTGGTGTAGGTACAGCTCCCATGCTGCCTATCATCCAGGCCTTGAAGGCAGCTGGCAACCGCGTCATCAGCGTCATTGCCGGTCGCTCGAAGGAGCTTATCATCCTCGAGGACGAGGTACGTGCTTCGAGCGACGAGGTTATTATCATGACCGATGATGGCTCGTACGGTAAGCAGGGTGTTGTCACTGTAGGTATGGAGGAAGTCATCCAGCGCGAGAAGGTTGACAAGTGCTTTGCCATCGGTCCCGCTATCATGATGAAGTTCTGCTGCTTGCTCACCAAGAAATATGAGATTCCTACCGATGTCAGCCTTAACACCATCATGGTGGATGGTACCGGTATGTGTGGTGCTTGTCGTATCAGCGTTGGTGGCAAGACAAAGTTCGTCTGCGTGGATGGTCCCGAGTTCGACGGACATCAGGTTGACTTCAACGAGATGTTGCAGCGCGGTGGTGCCTTCAAGGCCGAGGAGGCTGAGGCTATGGCCGCATATCAGGCAGCATTGGAAGGTAAGGCTTGCTGCTGCGAAGCCCCTGCAGCCGCTGAAAAGGTTAGTGCCGACACTATCGATGCCAGCAAGATGGACACCACAACGCCTATGGCCGAGCTTCTCGACCGCAAAGCTGCTTATCGCGAGGAGCTTCGCAAGGCTATGAAGCCCAAGGAGCGCACACAGATTGAGCGTTGTCAGATGCCCGAGCTGGATCCCGTTTACCGTGCTACCACTCGTGTAGAGGAGGTCAACACCGGCCTTACCACCGAGCAGGCTCTGACCGAGGCCAAGCGTTGTCTCGACTGCGCCAACCCCACCTGTATGCAGGGTTGTCCCGTCAGCATCAACATTCCTTCGTTCATCAAGAATATCGAGCGTGGTGAGTTCCTCAACGCTGCCCGCATCCTCAAGAGCACCAGTGCCCTGCCCGCTGTCTGCGGTCGTGTTTGTCCCCAGGAGAAGCAGTGCGAGAGCCAGTGTATGCAGCTCAAGATGGGCAACAAGGCTGTGGCAATTGGTAACCTGGAGCGCTTCGCTGCCGACTACGAGCGTAACTCTGGCAAGATTGCACTGCCCGAGGTGGCCGAGAAGAATGGCAAGAAGATTGCTGTCATCGGTTCAGGTCCTAGCGGTTTGAGCTTCGCTGGCGATATGGCCAAGGCTGGTTACGATGTTACCGTCTTCGAGGCACTGCACGAGATTGGTGGTGTATTGAAGTATGGTATCCCCGAGTTCCGTTTGCCCAACGCCATCGTTGACGTTGAGATCCAGAACCTTGAGAAGATTGGCGTAACCTTCGTGAAGGACTGCGTTGTAGGCAAAACCATCTCGGTAGCCGAGCTCGAAGAGCAAGGTTTCCAGGGCATCTTCGTTGGTTCGGGTGCAGGTCTTCCCAACTTCATGGGTATTCCCGGTGAGAACAGCAACGGCATTATGTCATCCAACGAGTATCTGACTCGTGTCAACCTGATGGATGCCAGCAATCCCAAGTTCGCTACACCTATCAAGAAGGCTAAGAGCGTGATGGTAGTAGGTGGTGGCAACACCGCTATGGACAGCTGCCGAACAGCCAAGCGCCTAGGTGCTGAGCGTGTATTCATCGCTTACCGTCGTAGCGAGCAAGAGATGCCCGCACGTCTGGAGGAAGTTAAGCACGCAAAGGAGGAGGGTATTGAGTTCCTCACCCTGCACAACCCCATCGAATATCATGCTGACGAGAAGGGCAACGTAACAGAAGTTGTACTGCAGAAGATGGAGCTTGGTGAGCCCGACGCTTCAGGTCGTCGCAGCCCCCAGCCTATCCCCGGAGCCATCGAGACCATCGCTATCGACCAGGCTATCGTGGCCGTAGGTGTATCGCCCAACCCCATCGTTCCCACCTCTATCGAGGGACTCGAACTGGGTCGCAAGAACACCATCGTGGTCAACGAGGGTATGCAGACGAACATCCCTACCATCTTCGCCGGTGGCGACATTGTGCGTGGTGGTGCAACCGTAATCCTCGCTATGGGCGACGGTCGTCGTGCTGCCGCTGCAATGCATGAATATCTGAACAAGTAATTCAAGATTCTATTGAGGCCATTGCTCTCTCCACGACAACGAGAGAGCTTTGGCTTCTTTACAATTTTCAAACCAATCAAGAAAATCACAATGAGTGGATTTTATACCATATTATTATTAATAGTAAGCAATGTCTTCATGACATTGGCATGGTATGGACATCTTAAGTTTAACACCGACAACTGGGCTCCCTTCCTGCTCATCCTCTTCTCGTGGGGAATAGCATTCTTCGAGTACTGCTGTCAGGTTCCAGCCAACCGCATCGGCTTCGAGGGACATGGTGGTCCCTTCTCTCTGATGCAGCTGAAGATCATCCAGGAAGTCATCTCACTCATCATCTTCTGTGTCATCGCCAAGTTCCTCTTCGACGGACAGTCCCTCAAATGGAATCACCTATGTGCTCTCTTGTGCCTCGTCGGTGCAGTCTATTTCGTATTCATGGACTCCGGAAGCAGTAAGGACACTAAGAAGACACACACCACCGAACAAGTTCAGCAGAAATAACCCAACAGCACTATCATCATGAAGAAGTCACTCCTGATCAGTACCTTTCTCTTGGCAATATCAGCCTCTGCCCTGGCACAAAAGAGACCTGCCGCACCTGCTTCCATCACACTCGAGCAAGCTATGTCGCAATATCGCTTTGACGAGGCAGAACGAATTATGAACCAAGACATTGCAGCAACACGCAAACGCCGTGCCGACGTCACGGAAAAAGAAGCCATGTTGCGCCAAATACAACGTGCCAAGAGCCGACTTCATGCCACCGAGCGTACCACATTCATCGATAGTATAGTGACAAGCAAAGCTGATGCCATCAATCACATCTTCCTTAGCGACGAGAGTGGTAAGGTGCTGACATACAACGAGTATTTCCACAAGAACGACTCCACACAATCGACTGTCTACCTATCGCAATTTACCGATAAGATAGTCTTTGCACAGTCTGATGCCAATGGCGAGATGATGCTCTATAGCAGTCATCTTGTGGGCAATGAATGGACGGCACCCGAACTGCTTGCCGAACAAGGTTTGGGCGAACATGGCGACATCGTGCAGAACTACCCCTTCATGCTCAACGACGGCACTACTCTTTATTATGCCGCCAAAGGCGAAGAGAGTATAGGCGGATATGATATCTTCATGACACGCTATGACGCCGACGAGCATCACTTCCTGGCACCCGAGAACATCGGAATGCCTTTCAACTCACCCGCCAACGATTACCTCTTTGCCATCGACGAATACCATAACCTGGGATATTTTGTCACCGATCGCAACATGCCTTCCGATACGGTGTGCGTCTACACCTTCATCCCCAACGCTTCACGCAGAATATACAATCAGGAAGAAATAGGCGACGCACGTCTGCAGGCCTTTGCACGTATCAGCTCTATAGCCGACACTTGGGAGAACAAGGAGGCAGTACAAGCATCGCTTACCACACTGAAGGGCCTTAAGAACAACCCATCAGCGACAAACAAGAATGGCAAGAATGCATTTGAGCTCATACTCAACGACCGTATCATCTACACTTCGCTCTCGCAGATTCAAAACCCAGAACTGCTGAAGAAGGTGCAATATTGGCTCGAGAGCAAGAACGACCTGAAAAAAGCAGAAGACAACCTGCAGTTGCTTCGCGATAAATATGCCAGCAGCAACGCCGATGCACGCACGGCAATGACGCAGCAAATAGCACAAGAAGAGAACAGGGTTCGCACACTCTACCTCTCCATAGACAAGCAAATCAAGGAGATGAGGCAAGCTGTACAATAGTCTTGACACAAGAGAATACAACCTATGTAAGGTAACAGAATTAACCTAAAAATCAACGACATGAAATACGCAGAATCAGAACTTATCATTAACGCAGACGGAAGTATTTTCCATCTGCATATAACACCCGACCAGATTGCCGACCGCATCATCCTTGTAGGCGACCAGGACAGAGTGGACAAAGTGGCAGCACACTTTGACACACTGGAATGCAATGTGCAAAGCCGTGAGTTTCACACTATGACCGGCACCTATAAGGGAAAGCGTGTAACAGCCTTGTCGACGGGAATAGGATGTGACAACATAGACATTGTTGTAAATGAGTTGGACGCACTGGCCAACATCAACTTTGCCACACGAGAGGATAACCCAAACTTCCGCCAACTCACTTTGGTACGTGTGGGAACATGTGGCGGATTGCAGCCCGAGACACCTCTCGGCACCTTTGTAGCCAGCGTGAAGAGTATCGGCTTCGACGGACTGCTCAACTACTATGCCGACCGAAACCATGTATGTGACCTGGAACTTGAAGAGGCATTCAAGCAGCATATGAACTGGAACCCGCAAAAAGGAGCGCCTTACGTCTCGACGGCTTGTCCTGAACTAATCGAGCAGATTGCGGGCAACGACATGGTGCGAGGCATAACCATTGCCTGTGGCGGATTCTATGGTCCGCAGGGCAGACAGGTGCGAATGCGAATCGAAGATCCGGAGCAAAACAAGAAAGTAGAAAGTTTCCGATATGCCATCGAAGGTGGAACCACCCTATCGCCCGTCAACGGCAAGGAAGGTCTCTCGGGCGTATGTAACTTCGAGATGGAATCGTCAGCCCTTGCTGGCTTGGCATCAATACTTGGACATCGAGCCATGACATGCTGCATGGTCATTGCCAATCGCTACGCACAAAAGATGAATACTGGCTACAAGAACCAGATTGATGACCTCATAACAATGGTGCTCGATAGAATTTGAGGTTTTGAGACTGCTCACACGAAGGCACGAAGTACACGAAGCTTTTCTTCACTCCTATAAGAAATTCTCTTCGTGTTCTTCGTGCCTTCGTGTGAATCAGTGGGCTGCCTTTCTTCCTAATATGCGTACAAATAACAAAGAATCCTCTATTTACTAGGCAGAGTAAAGTGATACGGTGTGCTAGTTGCACGACGCTGCTGCTGAATGAACTCCTTAAAGCTAGGACGATTATCTGCCTCATACCGCTGAACATATTGATTCAGCATGTTAAGTAAAGGCAGAGATTTCTGTCCGTTCTGCTCGCCGATGGCAATCATCTTCTGCACGCTCGAAAGCGAGAAAGCGGTGATACCGAAATCGTGCAGGTCGGGATTGATATAGACGTCGGCCATATCAATATTGTTCAGATAAATCTCCTTGTCGGGACGATGGGCCAGCCAATTGAGCAGACCGACGCCCAGGTCGACATTCTCGAACATGCGTTGCAAAAAGGATTTCTCGCGCTTCATGATGTAATGTTCTTGAGACAAATCAATGGCAATAATGACATCTGCCCCCATGGCACGTGCTACATCGCAAGGCAGATTATTGATCAAACCGCCATCCACCAACACACGTCCGTCCAGATTGACGGGAGTGAAGACAATAGGTATGGCCATGCTGGCACGCATGCAAACAGCGAGATTGCCACGTCGAAGGGGCACACTCTCCAAAGTATTGATATCAGCTGCCACGCAACGAAAAGGAATCTGTAACGAGTCAAAGTCCATCACGCCACGCGTGCCTGTGACCCTGTCAAGCAGATTGATTATGCTTCCGCCATCCAATATGCCTATCAGCATTCCATCCTTGCTTATCTTACCCAAAAGCGATTGTCCACGCAGGAAGTCCACCTCGCCATCACCACGATATAGGTCGTTGACATTGTACTGCTCCAGTCCCGCAAACAATCCTATCCAATTCTGTGAAGTGAAGAGAGTCTCCATCTGTTCAGGGGTCATGCCCTGGCAATAGAGTCCTCCCACTATGCCGCCAATACTCGTACCCACCACATAGTCGATAGGCACACCCGACTGCTGGATGCTTTTCAGCACACCCACTTGTGCAGCACCACGAGCACCACCGCCTCCCAGCACCAGTCCTACCTTCAAGCGGGCAAAGGCATAGTGGACATTGGAAGCAAGAAGCATCAGGACCAGGATATACCGAATGATATTTCGCATGTCATTTATACTTTAAGAACGATGCAAAAGTATAACCAATTGCCTTAAAATCCAAACGAACTTATCAAAATATCAAGAAAAACACAAAAAAGTAGGTAAAAGATTTGGCAGAACTAAAAAAAAGCACTACCTTTGCAACCGCAAACAAGGAAATGGTGCCTTGGATGAGTGGCTTAGTCAACGGTCTGCAAAACCGTCTACGGCGGTTCGAATCCGCCAGGCACCTCCAAATTTGACTAGCAAGCCCGTATTTAAGGTTAAACTTAGATACGGGCTTATTGTTTCAATTACATCTAAAACCAAACTTCGACCACTAAATAAACACTCACGTATATGAGAGAGTAAGAAATGGTCTTTATCATTACAAACATTAAACCCATGAAAAAAATCTGTATCGCAGCTATCATTGCCAGCACTACCCTACCAGCAATCGCACAAAAGACGAGCAATGCATCCTTCATGCATACCACTCCAAAAGCCGATGTGACAGTACCATTCAAGTTCTATGGCGAGGGAGTGAAGACTCCCATCGAATGGGGACTGGACCTGGCATGGCTGGACGAAGCCAACTTGCGTACGGGTGTTTTCTATGCCGGAAAGGATGTCATCGACATCATGCGTCTGAGTTTCCAGCCCACCTACAGCGTGGCAGACGGAAAGTTCAACAATGCACAGATATCGGCACTGAACAAACGCATCACTGCCGTCAAGAACTGGTGCAAGAGCGACGTGCAATATAACATCAACTGCGACCATGCCTCGCTCGACGACTGGTACAACGAAGGCGTGTCAACAACAGCCGAACGTGCAAAGAACTGGGCTAAGCTGATCGACATGACAGCCGATTACTACAAGTCGAAGGGACTGACCAACCTGGTCAGCATCAGTCCGCTCAACGAACCCGACTATGACTATCACGCCCTTCCCACCCCAAGTCATCGCAAGGCAGACTTCAAAGAGATATGCCGACTGCTAAAGGAGGACGAGGCATACAAGGATAAGTACAAGGACGTACGTATGTGTGGCGGTAATGTACTGAACCCCGACAAGGCTTATGAATGGTGGAATTATCTGAAGACCTATCTCGACGAGGGTAATACCCATCAGTTGGCTGGTTCGTTCGACAACTATGCCAACTTCTTCCAGACACTGACCAAGGCTGGCATGCACGCCACCAACGACGAGCTTCACAACGTGATGGAGGGTATTGTGGGTGCCGAATATGGCATGCAGACCGCCATCTGGTGGGGAACATGCGAGAAGACTCGAAGCGACTTCATGAAGGCTACCTACCAGGGCAATCCCGGTGTCAGACTCGGCTACGGCGAGCATCGTAACAACTGGACTGCTGCCAGCGTATACCGTCATGCCAACGGATTGGTACAGGCATTTGGTGGAACAAGCGAGCGCCAGGCTGTCACCACATCCTACAACTTCATCTCTACCGACATACCTGTATGGTACAACGGAGTGCGAAGCTGCGAATACCGAATGAACATCCTCGGTGGAACGGGCTATCAGCAAGGTCAGACGGGTTATGAAAACGAGGTGGAGATACAGAACAGCGACGATGTGATGCCTGTCATTGTGGATGGCATGGCCTACAAGATAGTAAACTTGAAGAGTGCCAAGCTGCTGGGATGCAGCGCAGCTCCTAGCAACAGTTGGACATCCATCAAGCAGGTTAACAACTCAAACAAGAACCCCGGTTACCAGCAGTGGCTCATCAACCGCGTCACTAGTGGCGACCGTGCCTATTATCTGCTGAAACTGAATGTAGAAGGCAGCAAACCCATCTACATCGACATCCTGGACTGGAACTACAAAAGCGGAGCCGATGTGGGCACCTTCCCCGGCGGAGGTGGCAGCCTCGAGCAGTGGTATCTGGAATATGCAGGCAATAACA
The DNA here is from genome assembly GCA_018064685.1 of Bacteroidales bacterium. Lineage (GTDB taxonomy): Bacteria > Bacteroidota > Bacteroidia > Bacteroidales > Bacteroidaceae > Physcousia. The sequence continues at coordinate 19,557 of JAGHUS010000118.1, forward strand.
GCTTCTACATCCGCTCGCGCTACAGCACCAAGTACCTTGAGGTGGCAGGTGGCACATTGACAGCTGGTGCCAACATCCAAATGGCTGATTTCACCGGTAAAGACCAGCAGAAATGGCGCATCGTGCCTGTTGATGTCACACCCGACAAGAAGGCTCCTGCAGCTCCCACCGAGCTCACTGCCAAGGCTAACAACGCAAGTATCGAACTGTCATGGACAGCTCCTGCAGACGAGGATGTGAAAAGCTACACCATCCTGCGAAGCGAGAATGGAGTGGACTTCATCACGCTGGCCAACAATGTGAAAGACACCATCTTCGTGGACAACGAGGCTAATGACGCCACAAACTATTCTTATAAGGTATATGCGGAGGACATGAGTTTGAACCGCAGCGAGCACTCGGCAGTAGTAACAGCCCTCACCACAATGGAAAAGGGACTTGTGGCCGACCTCGTGCTGAACGACAGCACCTTCGCCGACCTTAGCGATAATGCCAACCACAGCATCCTGAACGGAAAGGCAACCTACACTACTAAGGGCGAACGTACCGGTCTGACACTGGATGGCAGCAGCAGCTACTTACAGCTGCCCTACACCGTAGCCAACCACGATGCACTGACCATCTCGATGTGGCTTTACTACAGTGGAGGCAACAGCTGGAGCCGCATCTTCGACTTCGGAAACGGCACTGACAGCTACATGTTCCTTACCCCCTATGACGGAGCACGCATGCGTTTCGCCATCAAGAACGGTGGAGAAGAAGAGATAGTACGTCCAACCACTGCCAAAAAACCACGCACAAACGGATGGTCGCACATAGCATTCACCATCGACAATGGCGTCGGCATCATCTATCTTGATGGCGAGGAAGTGGCACGCAACGAGTCACTTACCATCAAGCCTAGCGACATCAAACCCATGATGAACTACATAGGCCGAAGCCAATTTGCCAGCGACCCAATGTTGAAGGGCCATATCAGCAACCTCAAGATATTCAACTACGCACTCGATGCCGAGGAGGTTAAAGCCGTAATGGATGGCATTGAGACAGGCGTAAACGACCTGAAGGCTGAGGCAGAAAACAGCAGCCGTAGTAATGCCGCATATCGCATTGATGGCACAAAGGCATCAGAGAGCTCACGTGGCATAATCATCAAGAACGGCAAGAAGAGTATCAAGTAAAAAGGTTTTAGGTAGATAAAAGGTTTTAGGTTTTAGGTTTTAGGTTATAGGTAGATAAAAGGTTTTAGGTTATAGGTAGATAAAAGGTTATAGGTTATAGATGTTTAAGGTTATAGGTTATAGGTTAAAGGTTATAGATATATTACGTATGTAAGATGCGTATCATCCAGTCTATTCCTTAAACATCTATAACCTATAATTTTTTATATTTAACTCAACTTTTCCACCCTTTAGAAACTGGGTAGAATTGCCTGGAAGGCAACACAGCGAGCGAAGCGAGTGGTCAGTAACCGGGGGCAACGCCCTCGGAATCAAAGTACTAAGCTAACTTCTGCCTGGAGGGCAGTACCTTGTTCGAGGGCAAGGTAGTGCCTTCCAGGCACATGGAGAGCTTGATTCTTTTATTCCGGCAGCATCTCCTTCGTCGATGCAACCGGTTACTAAGATATTGGCTTCCAGCCAAATGCATATTGCTTGCAAAGATGGGAAACTTTAGTATTTAACCAATAAGATCAAAAACCTATAACCTATAACCTATAACCTAAAACACCTATAACCTTCCTATTTCGAAAGATAGAAATCGACGATGCGACGAATAGCACGATCGCATACAGGACAGAAGTCGGGAGCCTCATTGATCTTCATACGGCATTCCTGCACAGGACGGTACACACCTTTGGAAGAATAGCCAGCACCCTCATACACACCCAGCTTCTTGTAGATGTCCTTGCCGTCTGCAACGGTTGGAATCGCAGTCTTCTTGGGTAGCATGTCACGCCATTTCGAATCGAAATTAACCAATGTAGTGATATTGGGTTCCCATGGCTCAGTGTCAGTAGGATACATAGGTTCGTACTGATCGTCATAGAAATACTCGTCGGCCAGTCCGCCAAAGGAATGACCAAACTCATGCACAATGACAGGACGCGTCTTCTGGTTGCGGGCCGTGCTAAGCATGTAGTTGTTGTACACACCGCCGCCACCATAGTGGTCGCTGTTGACAAGTATGATGATGTGCTCGTATGGGATGCCCGAAAGGATGTCGTGCAACTTCTTGATGCGAAGTGTAGTGAGGTATCGCTCGCTGTAGAAGGTGTCGAAGTTGCTGGACAGGACGGTGTTCTTCCAGATGTTGTCGTGCGGAATGCTGACACCACTCTCCTGCGAGACAGCCTTCACGGCAATAAAGTTGAACTTCTGCTTCAGCGACTTGAATGGTTCATGACTCTGATAAGCATCGACAGCCATCTTCACATCCTCCTCGAATTGCTGCATATCATTCTCAGTGTATCCCTCTGCCACAATAGCCACATCAATGACATCTGCCGGATCGCCACCCTTATAAGCATAGTGCCAGGGCGTAATACCCTGCTCGCCGATGCGGCGAATAAGGATGTCTTTGGGGTCGACGCGATGCGTAAAGTCAGCACTCACCTTGTTGTGCGTATCGGTCAGCGTAACATGCACATCAACAATCTGTTTGGGAAAAGGAACGAGAAAGACATTCTCGAAACTCTTCTGCACACGAGCAGCCTCTTCGCTAGACTGCCATTCCTGGAAGAGTGTGGAGAAACTATGACGATAAATCACCTTACCGCTTTCGGGGATGGTAACGGTTATCTGTCCGTTTCCAGCCAGCAACAGACTGTCGAGATTGCCACGACGGCCATACCAACCAGGACTTTGACACAAACCGTCAAGGCTGATGACCTGATGACGATTGTCGCCCGAGAAGATATAATCCATACGCAGCGTGCGATTTTCAAAATAGTCATTAAAATCAATAGCAAAAGCTCCGGCCGAAAGGAAAATGCCAAAAGCCAAAGCAGCGAGAGTACGTAAACACTTCATGGTTGTGAATTAATTAGTGAAAAGTATTGCAAATGTACAAAAAAGAAAGTATTTTTGCAAAACAATACTGAGACAAATTGAAAATGAGCAATGAAGATTGCGGAAAAGACAATGCAACATTGCACAGACTAGATATTTTTCGTGGAATAATCAAGTGACGACAAGCAGCATGAGACGAGAGGAATTGTACAATAAGACAATAGCGTACTTTGAAGAAAAGATGCCGGTTGCAGAAACCGAACTGCACTACAGCAATCCGTTTGAGTTGTTGGTGGCCGTCATTCTGAGCGCGCAATGCACAGACAAGCGTGTCAACCTTATCACACCCAAATTATTCTACGACTATCCTACAGCCGAAGCTATGGCGATGGCCGAACCAGAGGTGATATACGAATACATAAAGAGTGTAAGCTATCCCAACAACAAGGCCAAGCATCTGGTTAATATGGCACGGATGTTACAAGAAGATTTTCAGGGTGTTGTACCTTCCGACTTAGAGCAACTGGTGAAGTTGCCGGGAGTAGGAAGGAAAACGGCCAATGTGATACAGAGCGTGGTGTGGGGAAAGGCAGCAATGGCTGTAGACACACACGTATTCCGTGTCAGTCATCGCATAGGTTTGGTGACCGACAAATGCACCACCCCACTAGCCGTGGAGAAGATGCTAATGAAATACATACCCGAAAGTATTATCCCTAAAGCTCATCACTGGCTAATACTTCATGGCAGGTATGTATGTATGGCAAGGAGTCCGAAATGCTCGGAGTGCGGACTGTCGGAATTCTGCAAGTACTTTAAAAAGCACTAGAGAACAAGATCAAAAATAACATCAAGGTGGCACATACCGCCAGCATGGTGCTTCCGACTACAATAAGCTTACGACGCTTGAAGGGATTGGTCAAACCCACAATCAGCAGCACAACACCCACAATGGCTGCAATGACCAGCAGAACCATTAATAAAGAAACTACGAACATAGCAAAGATATTAGATTAACTAGAGTTTCCCATCCTTGAACAGTAATGTAATTAATGGGCAATTAATAATTAACAATGAGTAATTAATAATGAGCAACAATGTGCGTCCTTTAGCGTATCACAG
>JAGHUS010000063.1 GCA_018064685.1 Bacteroidales bacterium
TTCTAGCGCCCGAGTTTCCGTATTCACCTCGTGAGAAGCGTTCCTTTCTCGTTTGCGGGTGCAAAGGTACGGCCTTTTTTCCATTCCACCAAATCTTTCTGCAACTTTTTTTCAAAAAAATGTGCTTTTTGTTGGAATTTGGCATTTATGACGTGTACACCAATACACTACACATTATATTATTTATACGCGCGCGTGAAAGAAGATTGACGTAAGGATGTTGGTTTTAGATTTTGGCACGTAGCACTATATATCATTGCCAAAACGTATGCGATTGACCTAAATAGCAAAAATGAACGAGTAAATATAAGATAAAAAACATGTAGTATTGACTATCTCAAGAATATTCTGTAACTTTGCAGCAGTTTCACATAAAACAAGAAAAAGAATATGCAGATCTGGAAACCAATATTAAGTGTAGTTATTTTCTTTGGAGTGCAAGGTGTGGGAGGAGTAATATCAGTATTATTCAACATATTTACGGGAGAGAAAATACTCCACAGCAACAGCGACCTTATATCGTGGACAACACTCGTGACAGGAATCATAAGCGTTTTTCTTATCGCGCTTATACTGAAAAGCATCAGACTGAAGAAGGCATTCCTGGCCAGTGGAGCAAACGACGTACGAAACTGGGGGGCTGGCGCCATTGCACTTATCGCAGCCGTTGCGGGTATAATAAGCATAAACCTGCTGAGCGAACAGGTAGAACTTCCGAACTGGCTGGAAAGCGAGTTTATGGACATGTCGCATAGCATAATCGGTATTATCAGCGTTGGCATTGTCGGGCCTATCGTAGAAGAACTGGTCTTCCGCGAATCCATAGAGGGACACCTACTAAGACGTGGATGTAAGCCATGGATTGCCATTTCAGTGTCGGCACTAACCTTTGGCATTATACACATGAATCCGGCACAGATTCCCTTTGCCGCACTCATCGGCCTCATCCTTGGCATTTTGTATTGGAAAACCGGAAATGTTTGGCTTTGCAGCATATTGCACATTGCCAACAATTCATATTCGCTATACGAAATGAGAACGTTGGGGCCAGAAGCCATGAACTATAGAGTTACAGACGAAATAGGAGACATCGGAACGGTATGGGGCATCATAGCAGGTTGCCTTATAATGTGCACCGCACTGTTGTGGCTGTTCTGCAAAACATACAGACCAGCAATTGCCAAAGACAGCAACGACTGATGAACGAAACGGCTAAACCTAAAGACAAACAACAGACATTAGAAATCATGATACAGCAAACACTTGACGAAACAGACATTGCCATTCTGCGAGCAATGCAGGAAGACTGCAGACTAACAACTAAAGAACTTGCAGCAAAGATTCACCTGTCAACAACCCCAACATTCGAACGACTCAGACGATTAGAACGACAGGGGTTCATACATAAATATGTAGCGGTATTGGACGCCGAAAAGCTAGAGCGTGGATTTGTTGTGTTCTGCAACATCTCCATGAAACAGATAAATACACGAATAGCTGCCGACTTCCAAAAAGAAGTGGAAGGATGGAACGAGGTAAGCGAATGCTATAATGTGAGCGGAACATGCGACTATATGATGAAAGTATTCGTGTCGAGCATGGACAAATACCAGAAATTCATCATTGAGAAGATCGGAGCATTAGACTATGTGGCACGAATTCAAAGCACATTTGTCATGGACACACTGAAACTGACATACGGAATACCGGTTTAGAGTGTTCTAGTTCAGAGTTTAGGGTTCAGAGTGTAGAGTAGTTGAAAGAGGTGAGAGTAATTTAGTTCAGAGTTAAGGGTTCAGAGTGCAGAGTAGTTGAAAGAGGTGAGAGTAATTTAGTTCTGAGTTTAGAGTGTAGAGTGTAGAGTAGTTGAAAGAGGTGAGAGTAATTTAGTTCAGAGTTAAGGGTTCAGAGTGTAGAGTAGTTGAAAGAGGTGAGAGTTGGGAGCGTGAAGTTTAGAGTAGTAGAACAGCCTGAAGGAAGCCTCTAAAAAGAATAAATAAACTGTGTAGTAAGAAAATACTGCGCAGTTTTTCTTTTATAACATGGAGTACTTGGATTATTATTCTAAAACATCGTACCTTTGCAATGTCAAAACAAAACGACGGGTATTCTTACCCAAAGACGACAGAGACAAACTAGAATATTAATCATTAAAATCATACAACTATGTCACAGAAAAAACTTCACATCGAGACTCTCGCACTTCATGTAGGCCAGGAACAGGCAGACCCCGCAAGCGATGCACGTGCAGTGCCCATCTACCAGACTACCAGTTATGTGTTTCATAACAGTCAACATGCAGCCGACCGCTTCGGACTGAGAGATGCAGGAAACATCTATGGACGACTGACGAACTCAACACAAGGGGTGTTTGAAGACAGAGTGGCAGCACTTGAAGGTGGTGTAGCAGGTCTGGCTGTTGCCAGTGGTGCCGCTGCAGTAACATATGCATTGCAGAACGTATTGCAGAACGGCGATCACGTTGTGGCAGCCGACAACCTGTACGGAGGCAGTTACAACCTCATCACCCACACTCTCAGTACACAGGGAGTTGGCTATACCATCGTGAATGTCAATAACCTGGAAGCATTGGAGGCAGCCATTCAGCCCAACACGAAAGTAGTATACGCAGAAACCTTTGGCAACCCCAACAGCGATGTGACAAATCTTGATGCCATTGCAGAGGTGGCACACCGTCACAACGTGCTGTTCATCGTCGACAATACCTTTGCCCCCATATTGATTCGCCCCATCGAACACGGAGCAGACATCGTTGTACACAGCGCAACGAAGTTTATAGGAGGACACGGCAGCAGTCTGGGTGGTGTCATCGTAGATGCTGGCAAGTTCGACTTCAAGGCCAACGCAGACAAATATCCCACCATTGCCAAGCCCGATCCTTCATATCATGGAGCCGTCTTTGCAGATGTAGCCGGTGCAGCAGCTTTTGTTACCCGCATACGTGCCGTCATCCTTCGCGACACAGGCGCCACCATCAGTCCATTCAATGCATGGATTCTGCTGCAAGGTGTTGAGAGCCTGCCACTTCGCATTGAGCGTCATACCGAGAACGCACAGAAGGTTGTCAACTACCTGAGCAAGCATCCAAAGGTGAAGAGCGTGAGCCACCCTGCCCTATCCAGCCATCCCAGCCATCTGCTTTACCAGAAGTACTTCCCCAAAGGCGGTGGCAGCATCTTCACATTCGAGATTAACGGCACACAGGAGGATGCATGGAAGTTCATCGATTCACTGAAGCTATTCTCACTTCTGGCCAATGTGGCTGACGTCAAGAGTCTGGTCATCCACCCCTACACCACGACCCACAGCCAGTGCTCGCCCGAGGAATTAGCAGAACAGCACATCACGCCCACCACTGTGCGTCTGAGCATTGGCGTTGAACACATTGACGACATCATCGACGATTTGGAGCAGGCATTCGCACAGATTTAAAACAAAACTCATAGCTTTTTCCAAGAATTCCGTAACAGCCAAGTGTTGTTACGGAATTTTTATTGTACCTTTGCATCATGCAAGAACCTACAAACGTAACACATACACTCGTCAGTGTCGAGTCCATTCCAAGCCAGTTCACATTCCCGCACTGCTACACCCCACATCCGCTTGTGGTACAAGCCGCCGAGGACGTGAAGGAAGAACTGAAACTACACCCAGAATGGGCAGAGGAGATTGAGCGAGGAAAAATGTTTGGAGTATTGGTTTGCGAGAACAACGACAAAGAGGAGGAGCGTCAAGACAAACCGCACAACGACCTGTGTTTTCTTGCAGCCTTTTCTGGCACGCTAGGCGGAAAGACTATCCAACCCTATTTTGTAGAACCCGTCTATGACTTGATGGCCCCCAACAGCTATTTCAAGAAGGAAGAAGCAGAGATCAGTCTGTTGGCAAAAAGTGAAGACAAAGAAAAGACTGAAGAAGGCAAACGACGCTCGATAGCGCTTCAGCGATGGCTCTTTTCACAATACAACTTCCTGAATGCCAACAAAGAACAAGCAGGAATAGAGGAATTGTTCGAGGGTGTCGCACCTCCCTCTGGCACAGGTGACTGCTGTGCACCAAAACTGCTTCAGACTGCCTACAGAAGAGGGCTGAAACCACTTTGTATGGGAGAATTTTGGATGGGTCAGTCGCCCAAGAAGGAAATACGTGTTGAGGGCAGATTCTACCCTGCATGCAGCGCCAAGTGCAAGCCCTTGCTCCGCCATATGCTGAAAGGATTGGACGTAGAGCCCAATCCACTACTCAAGACGATAAACGAACCACTCACCATTATCTATCAGGATGCAGACATCGTGGTGGTGAACAAGCCATCGGGCATGCTGGCCGTACCAGGCAAGGATGCGCTGCCCAACGTACAGGAAGAGATAAGAGAGCGTTTCCCCGAAGCCACAGGACCACTCATTGTACACCGACTAGACATGGACACAAGCGGACTCATGGTGCTGGCTCTGCACGAAGAAGCCTACCACAATCTGCAAGAACAATTCGTAAAACATCAAGTCACGAAAAGATACACCGCACTACTGGAAAAGCCATTATGCGAAGGGCAACGCGGTCGCATTGACCTGCCCATTTGTCCGGACATAACCGACCGTCCAAGGCAAATGGTGAACTACGAATACGGAAAACGATCAATTACTGAATACGAAATTGTTGGCAACCAAGACGGGCATGCCATTGTATATCTATGGCCCCACACAGGACGAACCCACCAACTACGTGTACACATGGCACATCCAGAAGGGCTCGGCACACCGATCGTGGGCGACCGACTGTATGGAATAGCAGGAAAACGACTCTGTCTGCACGCCGAAGAACTCACCATTTACCATCCGCGGACAAACGAAGAACTCACCTTCACCGTTCCCTCATCATTTATGACAAAGGAAAAGTGAAAAGCACAGCAAAAAAACACAAATACTACTTACAGAAACACAAAAAACGTCATGGTGAACACACATGACAGCGTGGCAAGTGCCAACACCTTCCAAGAACGATGACGTAACAGTACCCACAATTCTGCAAAAAGAAGATAAAGCAGAGCCACATGCCACAATGAGACGTCTGGCAATTCCACACAAGACATTGGCAGACCTGCAAAAAACTGAAGAACAGACTCTTGCACATCCATCAAACCGTCAAGCAAGACTGAGAATGAAGCTGCGACGCCCACACTGAAAAAGGACAAGAGAAGAAGTACAACACCACCATAGAGCACCAAAGAGGTGAGTGGGATGATCAACATTCCCGACAAAGGCGACCATAACTGAAATTGATGGAAATAATACGCCACCAGTGGCATGGTGAAAAGCCAGGCTGACAGAGAGATAAAAAAGAAACGCAGCAATGCACACCCCTTGCGCTGCAACCACGACAACCTCTCCCTAAGCTTGCGGCCAAACATTGGAAAGGAATAATAAATCTGCTGATTGTCAGGCAGCAAACCGTTAAGAGCCGGATAAAAACATGTTATGCCCACCAACGCCGTCACACTGAGCTGCGCACCAATATCGAAGGCGCAAAGCGGATCGGCCAGCAGCATAACAAGCACCGCCGTACCAAGAATCTCATAGCCACGAGTAGGACGAAGGGAGAACTTTCCTAACAGAAAAAGAGTGGCCATGAGGGAAGCTCGAAATAACGACTTAGGCAGCCCCACCATGAAAGCATACAACCAAAGCAAGACCAGGATGGCTGCCAGTGCCACCCAACGCCAACGACTAAAGCGGACACAAGGAAGCATCAGCACGCCCAATATGGCCAGTAATATGCCTAGATGAGTACCTGACAGAGCCAGCAGGTGCGAGGCACCAGCATCTCGATACATCGTCTCCTGCTCTTTTGTCAGCTTGGATTTGTTGCCCAAAAGCATAGCTTTCAACACTGCCTGATGCTCTGCAGACAAGCCCGAAGATGAGAAAACAGAGTCGGAGGAAACATGGGCGACATCATTACTGTCTTCGGAAAAAGACTGACGCAATGGACAGTACAAGCAGCCCATCAACACAGAATTGACAGCCAGAACGGGAATAATATTCTGCTTCTTTCGATAGAAAAGCCACATGCAAAGAAGCCCCGCAACAAGCAGACACAACTCCACCTGCCACTCAAAACCAATGTATTGCGAGAGGAAGATGCCTAAAGCGAAAGGAATGGTAAGATACCAGTGCACGATGTGTCAGTTATTGTGAATTGCAAAAAGGTTCAATTAGGAAGAAGTCTACTCCAGCACTTCGAGTTTGCCATCCGACACCTTGAAGCGCACCTCGCAATCAGCGTACTCCATGACATATACCCGATTCTCGTCATGCTGATAATGAGGACGAGGGTCTTGCGACAACACTTCGCGCAGCGTAGTAAGCTGTTGTGGAGTGAAACGCTTGGAACAGGTATCGGGGAGAATCACCTCCAAGGGCTGCTGGTGAAGCGTGGTCTTGGTGGCGAAACCTCCCACGGCATCGGGATGCGAATCGGTAAAAGGCAGATAGGGTTTGATGTCGAAGATTGGAGTTCCATTCATCAGATCGGCCCCAGAGACGTATATGACGGGCCCCTCAGACGTACTTAGTTCGATACGCTCGATGCGCACAGAACTCAGGCCAATAGGATTGGGACGGAAAGGAGAACGTGTAGCCCACACCCCCATTCGCTTATTGCCGCCCAAACGAGGAGGGCGAACGGTTGGCGACCACTCCCCCTCATTGTGATGAGCCTCGCTGAAATCCCACAACAGCCAAAGGTGCGAGAATTCCTCCAACCCCCTCAACGCCTCGACGTTGCGATAGGCTGGTTCGAAGACAATGACGGAAACGGCACTCGCTGCCAAACCACTCTGGCGTGGCACACCGAACTTGGTCTTGAAATCGTTGCGAATATGAGCAATGGCAATCATGGAAGGAAAGGCTGTCAGGTGAAATAAAAAGAAAATCCGCATACCCCATAGAGAGCACACGGAAACCTATCAACTTGAGCTGCTTCCGAGAGTTGAACTCGGGACCTCATCCTTACCAAGGATGCGCTCTACCACTGAGCTAAAGCAGCAACAACGCACTCATTTCTGATTTGCGGGTGCAAAGGTAAGGCTTTTTTGTGAATACGCCAAACATTTTCCCGACTTTTTTCGTTTGCATCATTTTTTTGCGTAACTTTGCACTCAAATTCTAAATATAATAAGGTAAAGGCATGAAGAGAATATTTCTGGCACTGACATTTACACTGAGTTTGCTGACCCTTCAAGCAAACAACAATCCTAAATATAACTGGAAGCAGGTTGATAACGACCCCATGAAGACTCGCATCTATAAGTTGCAGAACGGGCTGACCATCTACCTTAGCGACAATCCCGAACAGCCACGCATACAGACCTACATTGCCGTGCGTGCCGGTGGAAAGAACGACCCCGCAGAGAGCACAGGTCTGGCACATTACCTGGAACACCTGATGTTCAAGGGCACGTCGTTGTTTGGCACGCAGAACTATGCCGCAGAACGTCCTTTGCTCGACCAGATAGAGGCGCAATACGAGGTTTACGGTCACACCACCGACCCCGAACAGCGCAAAGCCATCTACCACATCATCGACTCGCTGAGCTATGCCGCCAGCCAGCATGCCATTGCCAACGAATACGACAAGCTGATGGCAGGCATCGGCTCGGAAGGCTCGAATGCCTACACCAGCGAAGACGTGACATGCTACGTCGAGGACATCCCCGCCAACGAGGTAGACCGTTGGGCAAAGATACAGAGCAACCGCTTCCAAGACCTTGTCATCCGTGGTTTCCACACAGAGCTGGAGGCTGTATATGAGGAGTATAACATACACCTGACCAGTGACATAGACAAGATTCTCGAATCGCTCAACCAGTCGCTCTATCCTCACCACCCTTACGGCACGCAAACCGTCATTGGAACTCAAGAACACTTGAAGAATCCCTCACTCGAGAATGTGAAGCGCTTCCACCAGCAGTGGTATGTGCCCAACAACGTGGCTATCTGCATGAGCGGCGACCTGGGCAGCAATCCTGACAGCATCGTCGCCATCATCGACAAGCACTTTGGCGGTTGGAAGCCCAACACCCATCTGCCCACACTGAACTTTCCTGCAGAAAGTCCCATCACGACCCCCATCGTCAAGAAGGTGACGGGTCGCGAACGCGAGATGGTGGTCTTGGCATGGCGTATGCCCCGCATCAACGACAAGGACTATGACAAGATGGAGGTGCTGAGCAGCCTGCTATATAACGAGAAGTCTGGCCTCTTCGACCTCAACCTGAACCAGAGCCAACAAGTAATGGCAGTACAGGCATTCGAGAACGGCATGGCCGACTATAGCGAATTCATTGTCCTTGGTCTGCCTAAAGACGGACAGACCATGGAGCAGGTCAAGGACCTTATGCTGAAAGAGATAGCCAAACTCAAGAAAGGAGATTTCGCAGAAAGTATGCTGCAAGCCATTGTCAACAACATGAAACGCAGTTACATGAAAGGGCTGGAAAGCAACGAGAGTCGCGCAGGCAGAATGGTCAACGCCTTCGTGAACCGTGTAGAGTGGAAGGATGCCGTAGAGCGTATTGACCGTATCGAGAAGCTCACCAAGCAGGACATCATCGACTTTGCCGGAAAGTATCTCACCGACGGCTATGTGTGCGTGTACAAAGAGCAGGGCGAAGACCCCAACGAGAAGAAGATTGAAAAGCCCGCCATCTCGCCCATCGAGATGAACCGCGACAAGCAGAGCGCCTTCGTCACCGAGGTGCTGAACACACCCGTCAAGGACATCGCACCCAAGTTCGTAGACTTCGGAAAAGATATGTCTGTCACCAAGTTGAAGAACGGAAACACGCTGCTTTACAAGCACAACGACGACAACGAACTGTTCCAGATAAGCTACATCATAGAGCGTGGCAGCAAGCAGGACATGACGCTGGACCTGGCATCAACATACCTGGGCTATCTGGGTGCTGGCAAACTGAGTGCCGAGGAGTTGCAAAGCGAACTGTACCGTTTGGCTTGCGACATCAACATCAACGTGAGTCAGGATCGCACCCACATCAGCATCTCGGGATTGCAGGAAAACATGAAGGCAGCCATGAGACTGGCCGAAGACTGGATATACAAGTCACAGCCCGACGAAGAGGTGCTGAGCGAACTGGTGGAAGACATACTGAAGTCGCGCGAAGATGACAAACTGGAGCAAAAGACCAACGACAGCCGACTCAGGGCATACGGCGTATATGGCGCCGACAACGCCCAGACACACATCCTCAGTGCCGAGCAGATGAAAGCCATCACGCCAGCAGAACTTCTGCAAGCCCTACGCAGTCTGAAAAACTACGAGCAGACCATCTGTTATTATGGCCCTGCAAGCCAGAAGGAGTTCGAGAAGATGCTTTCGACACATAAGACGAGCAAGACGCCCACACCTGCCAATGTGGCAGAGAACCACTACAAGAGCATACCCGTCACCGAGTCGGAGGTGATCATTGCACCCTACGACGCTAAGAACATCTACATGACAAGCTATAGCAACAACGGGCAGGTGTACGATCCAAAGATGGAGGCAAGTATCGACCTCTTCAACGAGTATTTTGGAGGTGGAATGAATACCGTTGTGTTCCAGGAACTGCGCGAGGCACGTGGCCTTGCCTACAGTGCCCGTGCCCTGTACGATACCCCTTCCTACAAGGGCGACTACAACGACTTCTACGAGGTCATCATCACCCAGAACGATAAGATGACGGACGCCCTCAGCGTCTTCAACGACATCACCGAGCAGTTACCACTGAGCGAAGCTTCGTTCCAGTTGGCCAAGGAAGCCATACTGAAACGCACTGCCACACAGCGTACTACACGTGCCAACGTACTCTCACTCTACCTCAAACTGCACGACAAAGGGCTCAGCACCGACAGCGACCCTCGCGAACAGATATACAATGAGACGAAGAAAATGACGATACAAGACTTGCAGAACTTCCACCAACAAAACGTCAAGGGTCGCACCTATCGCCACCTCATCCTGGGCGACGAGAAAGAACTAGACATGGAGACACTGAAGAAGTTGGGCAAGATTAAACGCGTCACCACCGAAGAGATATTTGGGTATTAGGAAACTAGGAGATTAGTCGTTTAGGGCTAACGAAAATTATAAAAAATGGAGAAAATTTTCTTTCTTTTCTGAATTTTCGTTTATGATTAGTCGCTTAGGAGATTAGGAGATCAGGGAAAGCTATAAAAAAGAGACTATGCAAGCAATCATTCTGGCCGCAGGCATGGGCAAACGCCTCGGCGAATATACGAAGAACAACACCAAGTGTATGGTGCCCGTCAACGGCACACCACTCATCGACCGCATGTTGCAGCAACTGTCGCGACTCGAGCTGAAACGCGTGGTCATCGTGGTGGGATACGAGGGAGAGAAGTTGATGGAGCACGTAGGACAGGAGTTCAACGGACTCAAGATAGAGTATGTCAACAACCCCATCTACGACAAGACCAACAACATCTATTCGCTGGCCCTGGCCAAGGACAAGATGCAGGAAGACGACACCCTGCTGCTCGAAAGCGATCTTATCTTTGACGATGGCATGCTTAGCCTGCTCCTCGACAACCCCTTCCCCAACCTGGCACTCGTAGCCAAATACGAGACGTGGATGGATGGCACAATGGTATGCATCGACAGGGACAACAGCATCGTCAACTTCGTGCCGAAGGCTGCCTTCAACTACCAGCACGTCGACCAGTACTACAAGACGGTCAACATATACAAGTTCAGCCGTGAATTTGCCCAGACCAAATACGTGCCATTCCTCGAAGCCTACACCAAGGCTGTGGGCAACAACGAGTATTACGAGAACGTGCTGCGCATCATCACCTTCCTCAACAGTCAGGAACTGAAGGCACTGCCCATCACACACGAGAAGTGGTACGAGATAGACGACAAGCAGGACCTGGACATTGCCGAGGCCCTCTTCTCGGACACCGAGGCATTGCTCAAGAAATACTATACGCGCTACGGCGGTTTCTGGCGTTTTCCACAGATGCTCGACTTCTGCTATCTTGTCAACCCCTACTTCCGCCGTTCGAAGATCATCGACGAACTGGAGGCTAACTTCCGCACCCTGCTTGGCGAGTATCCGTCAGGCATGAAGGTCAACACCCTGTTGGCCAGCAAGTGCTGGGGTGTGAAGGAGGAATACATCATACCGGGCAACGGGGCAGCCGAACTCATCAAGGCATTGATGGAGAACGTCGAGGGAAAGCTTGGCGTGGTACGTCCTACGTTTGAGGAGTACCCCAACCGCATCGACGAGAGCCAGGTAGTAGCCTTCGTCCCCCAAAACCGCGATTTCCGCTACACAGCCACCGACTTGATGGAGTTCTTCGGCCAGCACCCCGTCGACACATTGCTGCTCATCAACCCCGACAACCCATCCGGCAACTTCATTCCCGTTGCCGACATTTGCCAACTGGCAGAATGGTGCGAAGCCCGTGGCATGCGCCTCATCGTGGACGAGAGTTTCGTAGACTTCAGCGAAGAGTGGCAGACATCATCGCTGCTCTGCGACAAATATCTCGAGGCCTACCCACACATGGCCGTCATGAAGTCCATATCGAAAAGCTATGGCGTGCCTGGCCTTCGCCTAGGCATCATGGCCAGTGCCGACAGCCACCTCATCAGTATGATGAAGAAGCAGGTCAGCATCTGGAACATCAACTCCTTTGCCGAGTTCTTCATGCAGATATTCAACAAGTACGAGAAGGACTACCAGCAAGCATGCCAGCAGTTCATCGAGGTACGAGCCGAGTTCCTGGACAAGTTGCGCGCCATCCCCTACCTGCACGTCATGCCCACCCAGGCCAACTTCGTACTGTGCGAGGTGCAGCAGCCGCTCACCGCCAACGATCTGGCCGTCGCACTGCTAAAGAACCACAACATACTGGTCAGTGCGTGCAGTGCCAAGAAAGGCATCGAGCCCAACCGCTACATACGCATGGCCGTTCGTAGCCGCGAAGACAATGACAGACTGATAGAGGCATTGAAGGCTACTGACGTTTAGTTGTATGACAAGAGTTACAAGAATATGTATATGCGGTGGTGGCTCGCTGGGCCATGTCTGCGCTGGCTTCCTTGCCGCCCAGCCCGACACAGAGGTGCGTGTCCTCACCCAGCATCCCGAACGATGGAGCAGCAAGCTGCTTATTACCGACCCTGACAACCACGTTTTCGAGGGTCATCTCGAGTGTGTCAGCAACAATCCGCAACAGGTTGTCAGCGAGTGCGACATCATCCTTCTTTGTCTGCCAGGCTTTGCCATCGAAGACACCCTGTACAGGATAAAGCCACATGTAGGCCAAGCCGTTGTGGGAAGCATTGTATGCAGTACGGGCTTCTTCTTTGCCGCCCACCGCATCTTGGGCACAGAGGCACGCCTCTTTGGCTTTCAGCGCACACCCTTCATAGCCCGCACCACCCAGTACGGACACGCAGCCAACCTGCTCGGCTACAAACCACAGATAGCCATTGCCATCGAGAACGCCGAGGACAGAGAGGCCTTTCGCCAACAGGTAGAGCAACTATGGCGCACCCCCACCCTGCTACTCAATTCCCACTACGAGGTGTCGCTCACAAACAGCAATCCCATCCTGCACACAGGTCGGCTTTATTCACTCTGGAAAGATTGGAAGGGCGAAGTGTACGATCACAACATACTCTTCTACAAGGAATGGACCGACGAGGCCAGTCAGACCCTCATTGACATGGATGCGGAATTCATGCTACTGTTGGCAGAACTCCCCGTCACGCCAGGCGCCATCCCAACACTGCTCGAATACTACGAGAGTCACGATGCAGCCAGTCTGACACGCAAAATACGTAGCATTGCCGCATTCCAGCATATCACATCGCCTATGAAGGAAGTGAAAGGAGGATGGGTGCCCGACTTCAGTAGCCGATATTTCACCGAGGACTTCCCCTTTGGACTGCGCTTCATACACGACTTGGCACACAAGCACAACACACCTACACCCACCATCGACAAAGTGTATGAATGGGGGGGGCAGTTTAGAGTGTAGAGTTTAGAGTTTAGAGTAGTTGAAAGAGTTGAGAGTAATATAGTTGAGAGTGTAGAGTGTAGAGTAATCTAGTGTAGAGTGTAGAGTGTAAAGTAGTTAAAGAGGGTTGATAGCACATCACACGAAGGCACGAAGGACACGAAGATAATATCTTGAAAGAGAGAAAAAAACTTCGTGTCCTTCGTGCCTTCGTGTGATACACTCTAAACTCTAAACTAACTATTCTTCCTTCCGAAGAAGTTCTCGGAGAACAGGGGGCTGATGCGGAGGATGTTGCTTACCAACAGACAGAAAGCCACTACGACGATGGCGGGTACAAGGCTCAGCAAGATGTCCAGCACAAAGTTGGGCTGCACACTGTTAAGCCACTGTCCCACAGCAGGCAGCTGGGGCAAGAGGAAGAAATGTAGCAGATAGACGTCGAGTGTGCGCGTACCGACATACTGCAGACTGCGCCCTACCAACGTCTGACGGGTGAACCAACGCTGGTAGTAGCGGAAAAAGACGACGACGATGAAGAGCAGACAGTACATGGCAACGGTGCGGGGCAGATTGGTCCACACAAAACGCAGGTTATGCCAACGGAAAAGGTCGGCGCAGCAGAAGAAGGCAACGATGCAGATGACGGGGAAGAACCACTGCGTGTCGAACAGTCGCTGCACATCATTCCAGTAACGATGCACGATGTTGCCCATCACAAAGAAATGCATGTACTTCATGCCCTGTATCAGACTGCTGGTATTGAGGAAGTAATTATGCTCTGCATCAAAGACTTTGGGCATATAGCAGAACTCGTATGCCACGAGCGAGGCCACCCACAGTCCCCACATCATGGCATGCTGTGCACGCTGTGACAGGCGCTGGATGGCGAAGCTGAAAAGGTAGTAGACGGCAAACATCTGCAGCAAAGCCCAGGTAAACCAATAACCGCCCTTCGTGGCCGACTCCATCGACGAGCAGAACGAAGCACCGAAGTCGTTTTTGCGCAATATGATGAAGAGGCAGAGGAATACCAGTGCCGGAAAGACCTGTATCTTGAACTTCTTGCCCAGCAGACTCAGCGTGTTGCGGGCCGACCAAATGAAGCTGGCCTTATACGCCAGAAAGCCACTGACAAAGAAGAACAGTGGCATTCGGAACAATACAAGGAATGGCAACGAGGCAGAGGCACGGAAGCTCTGTACATACGATATCTGGGCCACATGATAGGCCACCACCATGATCATCGTGAAACCGCGCATGGCATCCAGCCATTCAAGCCGGTTACTACTCTTTATCTCACTCATCTTTAATATCTCAACAAGTTCAATCCATTATCTCTATTCTGGCCGCATGCACCTGTATCTTATCCAGATCGGGCAAACGCATATAGTCGCCATACATACGAGTGAGGTAGGCGTTGGTGTCGTGAGGCACTGGCAACGCATGGCCCTCGAACTCAGCTGTGGTGAGAGGGAACAAGTCGGCCACACGACGCGGCACATGATAAGGCACGCCAAAGGTGTGGCGCACGAAAGCCCCGCTGCCAAGGCAGCTCAGCAAGCGGAAAACGGGATAGAGCAGACCGTGATTGAATGCATACCAACGACCTACCGAACACATGGCTCGCTGCTCCTCGCCCTCGCTGCATGTTCTGAGTATCTTGTAGGCATGGCCGATGGTGGCACACGACAGTTTGTGCAGCCACAACGGACTACGTTCCAGCACGAAGAGGTCGATGAAGATGCCCTGTTCGCGGAATACACGGTCATATTGGTTCGTCTCCTCCAAACGACTGCGGCGGTCGCGCAGCTTGCCGTACGAGAAGAAATAGTTGGGGTCGGTGTCGTGACACTGCAGGGCCAGGTTGCTGGGCAGTTCGCCGGGCAGCACCCTGCACAGTAGCTGGTAGTCCTCGCGCAGCATCTCCACGTCGAGGTCGTCGTCCCACGGAATGAAGCCCCCGTGGCGCACACAGCCTAGCAAGGTGCCCGAGCTCAGCCAGTAGCGTATGCCGTGCCTTCGGCATATCCCGTCGAAGACAAGCAGCATCTCCAGCATACGTTCCTGCTGTCGGCGCAGCAGCGAGCCGTCGGGGTTGAAGCGTTCTCTCAGATCGTCGTGCTCCATCACTTCTTCAGTTGCTCCTCAATGTCGTCGTCATACTGCTTCTGCAGCTTCTTCAGCTTGGCGTGCATCATCTTCTGCACCTTGGCATAGGCAGGATCGCCATACACGTTATGCATCTCTTGCGGGTCCTCCTTCAAGTCGTACAACTCCCAGGCATCGATGTCGTTGTAGAAATGCATCAGCTTGTAGCGGTCGGTGCGCACACCATAGTGTCGCTTAGCACTGTGCTCGGCAGGGTACTCGTAGAAGTGGTAGTATATGGCATCGCGCCAACGGCCGATGGTCTTCTCGCCGCGCAGCAGCGGCACGAGGCTCTCGCCCTGCATGTCGCTGGGCACCTTCACGCCCGCCATCTCCAGGAAGGTGGGAGCATAGTCGATGTTCTGCACCATCTCCCCGATCTCGCCACGGCGTTTGTAGCCGTCGGGCAGAAGCATTACGAGCGGTGTGTTCAGACTCTCCTCGTACATGAAGCGCTTGTCAAACCATCCATGCTCGCCCATATAGAAACCCTGGTCGCTGGTATACACCACGAGTGTGTTGTCGAGCATGTCGTGCTGGCGCAGATAGTCCAGCAGTCGGCCCACGTTGTCGTCCAGGCTCTTCGTCACCTTGGCATAGTCGCGCATATAGCGCTGGTACTTCCAGTCCGTCACGGCAGCCACCTCCATGGTGCGCTCGCCGGGCTTGCCGTTCAGTTCGCCCGCCAAGGCACGTTCGCGCATCTCAGGGAAGCGGCGGTAGAAGTCGCATGAGATGCTGTCGTGGAATGCCCAGTACCGCTCACGGTCTTCGGGCTTCAGTCGGTTGACGTAGGCCAGATACGTGCCCGCCAGTCGGCTCTTGTCGCCAGGCAGATACACCTTGTTGTCATACACCAGGTCCATGTCGTGCGCACTGGCTATGGTCATCTCTTGCTGTTGCGCCGCGATGCGTCCCTGCCACGTGTCGTCGAAGTTCGAAGGCTTCTGGAACGTTTGGTCTTCAAACTCGCGCAGATACTTCAGGTCGGGCAGCCAGTCGCGGTGGCACGCCTTGTGGTGCACGAACAGGATGAAGGGCTTCTCTTTGTCGCGCTGCTCCATCCAGTCGATAGCCTTGTCGGTGATGACGTCGGTGCAGTAGCCCGAGGCCTGCCTTGTCGTGCCGTCCATCTGCAGGAAGCTGGGGTTGTAGTACTCGCCCTGTCCGTGCAGAATCTCGTAGTGGTCGAAGCCCGTAGGCTGGCTCACCAGATGCCACTTACCGATAAGTGCTGTCTGATAGCCCGCAGCCTGCAGCAGTTTGGGCATGGTCTGCTGACTGCCGTCGAACAC
Organism: Bacteroidales bacterium; assembly: GCA_018064685.1. Lineage (GTDB taxonomy): Bacteria > Bacteroidota > Bacteroidia > Bacteroidales > Bacteroidaceae > Physcousia. The sequence goes on from JAGHUS010000063.1 coordinate 16,517, forward strand.
TCCGTGCTCGTTGTTCGTAAACCCATTCTTATGACTATGCTTACCCGTTATCATGCACGCACGACTAGGTCCGCTCAACGAGTTGGCCACAAAACTGTTACGGAACAACACGCCCTCCTGGGCAATGCGGTCCAGATTGGGCGTCTGCATGTAACTGTTGCCGTAGCACGACATCATCTGCGCCGTGTGGTCGTCGGTCATGATATACACGATGTTAGGACGCAGCTCGGCCTGCGCCATGGCTTGCGAAGCCAGCGTCAGAAGGGGTATGATAGCCAGTCTTGTTGTCATATTACACCAATTTTATTTATTTGCAAAGATATGACTTTTCTGCTAGAGAAGCAAATTTTTCAGCAATAAAAACACTTAGAGGGAAACTTTTACACACACTCTGGCAGAATGAACCTTGCACGTGGACACACCTTATACTTGAATGCATCTCCCAAACGAGCACATCACGCCAAATTCCGCATTACATACATCCACCCAAAACACACCGTACCACAACAACGACAGCCGACAACTACATTCTGACACAAAAATCCGCAAAAACAGTCTCAAAATGACACAAAGAACAAGTTTTATGTAACTTTTTTCTTTATTTATTTGCTTTATTCTTTCTTTTTGTATACTTTTGCGTATGATTTATTAGCAAAACGAAAGCAAAAAGTAGAAAAATAGCAACAAAATGCAAGAAATGAACCTTAGAAAGCGGATTCAATAGGCAGATGTTATAGGGTAAAAGATTGTTTTTCAATAGGTGAAGCGCTGACGAATGCGTATTTAAGCATGAACGCGTGCGCAGACGAATGCGGGGAATGATTGAAGAGAATGAAAGAATTGGTTTTTAAAAATAAAGAAAGGATTGGATCATTATGGGCTACATTAATCTACTTGACTTGATTGAAAGCCGCGACGCGGTAAACAAATGGATGGAGCGATATGGCGTTCGCTTCGGTGTGTACAAGCACGGAGTATTCAACGAGCAGCTATTCCCCTTCGACTCCGTGCCACGTATCATCCCCAAGTCTGACTGGGACTATCTGGAGGCTGGATTGAAGCAACGCGTGAAGGCGCTGAACAGGTTCCTTTGGGACATCTATCACGAAAAACAAATTGTCAAGGATGGCATCGTGCCAGAGGAGTTTGTATACGCCGGAAAAGGCTACATGCCCGAGTGCGAAGGCGTGGATCCCGTAGGAAAGGTGTATGCACACATTGCGGGCATCGACCTTGTCGAGGGCAAGGACGGACAGTGGTATGTATTGGAGGACAACCTGCGCATCCCTAGCGGAGCCAGCTACCCAATGGTGGCACGCGAACTATGCCGAAAGGTGTCGCCACAGACATTCAAGGACAACGCCGTGGCCGACAACCGCGACTACAGCGACCTGCTGCGACAGATGATGAACGAGATGTGCGTGGACGGTGGCATCAAAGTCATCCTAACTCCTGGACGCTACAACTCTGCCTTCTTCGAGCACTCCTACCTGGCCGAGAAGACAGGAGCCACGCTGGCCTACCCTGGCGACCTCGTCATGGAGGAAGACAAGGTATATTACATAGGTATGTTCAAGGAGAAGGTGCGCGTAGGCGCCATCTACCGCCGCGTGTCGGACGAGTACATGGACCCTCTCTGCTTCGAAGCGCAGTCACTACTGGGCATACCAGGCGTAATGCAGGCCTACAAGGCTGGCAACGTGGCACTTATCAACGCCATAGGCAACGGTGTGGCAGACGACAAGGGCATCTACTACTTCGTACCGAAGATGGTGGAGTACTACCTGAACGAGAAGCCCATACTGCAGAACGCGCCTACCTACCTGCCCTACTACGAGGAGGACAAAGACTACGTGCTGGCCAACATCGAGAAGTTGGTCATCAAAGACGTGAGCGAGGCTGGAGGATACGGGGTAATGTTCGGCAAGGATATGGACGAGAAGAGACTGGCCGAGATGCGACAACTCATCAACGACGAACCGCGACGCTGGATAGCACAGGAGGTCATTGACTTCAAAGACCTGGGGCTGCTGGAAGGCGGTGAGATGGTAGAACGCAAGGCCGACCTGCGAGCCTTCGTGCTGACGGGCAAGGACACCGTGGTATGGAAGAGCGGTCTGACACGCTTCTCGCGCAACCCCGACTCCTTCGTGGTGAACTCCAGTCAGGGTGGCGGATTCAAGGATACATGGGTAATGATGAAATAAAAGAATACAATTATGGCAACAATATCAGCAAACAAAGCCAACCGTCTGTTCTGGTTGGGACGATACGTGCAGAGAGCATATATGACACTGCATCTGCTGCGCAGAGTGTATGACAAGATGATAGACGGTGAGCCCACCGACTATCAGGAGTTTTGGAAGAAGATGGACATCAACGACAACTACGCCACACGTGGCGAGTTCACACTGGGCATGCTCTATGACGAGGAGAACCCCGGTTCGGTAGCCTCATCGCTGCAGCATGCCATGGACAATGCCATACTGCTGCGCGAAGACATCAAGACGGAGACGATGTCGTTCATCGAGATTAGCATAGCCATGCTCAAGAAGCAGCGCCACGTGGCAGAGTCGAACATCACCAATCTGCAACCTATCACCGACTGGATGCTGGCCTTCCGTGGATCAGCAGCCCAGCGCATCGAAGATCCTCGCGTACTGGCCTTGCTGGCCATCGGACAGCTGACCGAGAAGATGGACATCATGCTGCGATTCAGCTACGACTACGAGCGCATAGCCACACAATACTGTCTGCTGAAGACATGGACCAAACTGTGGCCCGAACTGCTGGATGAGAACATCGACCGACAGATATGCCGCATGCTGGAACCTGAGACCTACGCACAGGCCGATGACAATTTCCGTTGGACACTGTGCAAGTACGTCAACAGTCTTGTAATGGTTTGAGACTGAGGTTCGCATACACTACACGCACAGAGTTCTGCCCTGCCATCGGGCGGCACAACATGTTGCTGAGATGCCTTCCACGCGAGGAGGCATTCCAGCATGTGTGCAACGAGCAGTTCACCATCAACGAGGAATTCTGGTACAGAGAACGACGGGATGGGTTGGGCAACAGAATCATCATTACCGGGACAGATACTGCACACACATTTGTCGATTACGCATGCAGCGGCATTGTTGAGACAACAATCTACTGCATACCCGATTCGGCTCCCCATCCCATGTTCTCTCTCCCCTCACGCCTCACCCAGCCCAGTCGCGAGATGCTCACCCTGATGCCACGCCTCACTGGTTCGTTTCTCAACGACTGTCTGGCTCTTTCGCACGAGGTACACCGCTACCTGGCCTATACACCGGGGGTCACTCACATCCTCACCACAGCACAGGAAGCCTACCGGCTACGGCAGGGCGTCTGTCAGGATTATTCACACCTCATGATATCGCTGTGCCGAGCCGTCGGCATACCAGCACGATACGTATGCGGACTGATGATGGGCGAAGGACAGACACACGCATGGGTTGAGGCGTATGACGGACAATGCTGGTATGCATTCGATCCAACGAACGATACGGCCATAGCCAGTGGCTACATCAAACTAGCACACGGGCGCGACGCACTGGACTGTCCCGTAAGCAGAGGTACCTATATAGGCATCACGCAACAGCATACATTTGTAAATGTTTCAGTAAAGGAAATATGATTAAGACAATAGTAAACACCGAACTGCCACTGGCAGAACGATTCCTTGTCAAGAAAAACATCATAAAGGGAGGCAAGGGACGACAGAGACTGTGCATCGTCACAGGCACCCACGGCGACGAACTGGAGGGACAGATGGTGTGCTACGAGATGGCACGCCTCATACAGCAACACATCGACCGACTGACGGGCACCGTCGAGATATACCCGGCACTGAACCCGCTGGGCATTGACACCATACAGCGAGGCATACCCAACTTTGACCTCGACATGAACCGCATCTTCCCGGGCAACGAGCACGGCACCATGGCCGAACAGGCTGCCTACCGCATCTGCGAGGATCTGAAGGGAGCCTGCATGGTCATCGACATTCACTCGTCCAACCTCTATCTGCGCGAATCGCCACAGGTGCGCATCAACGTACTGAACGAGGCCGAGTTAGTACCGCAGGCCAAGCACCTAGGCGTGGATTTCATCTGGGTGCACGATGCAGCCACCGTGCTCGAGGCTACGCTGGCACACTCGCTCAACAGCACCGGCACTCCCTGCCTGGTGGTAGAGATGGGCGTGGGACAACGCATCAACCACCGTATGTGCTCGCACCTCGTCGATGGTATCTTCAACCTCATGACCGAGATGGGCATGTGGAAGGGGGGACACGAGGATAACGATAACGATGACGATAACGATAACGAAAACGAAAAGAGCATCGGACCCTCTATCGTTTGCAAGGGCGACCGCGTCACCTTCCTCAATGCCGAGACGTCGGGCGTCTTCCTAACCGACCTGCACACCGGCACCATCGTAAGCAAGGGGCAGTCGATAGGCAAGATCGTGGAGCCGCTCACTGGCGAGACGCTGTCCGACGTCATCTCGCCCACCGACGGCTTCCTCTTCACCATCCGTGCCTACCCCATTGTCTACGAGGGATCGCTCATGGCCCGCATCTTCCGCCATGACGAGGACGAACTGGAACTTGTCACTGCCGTAAGTCAGAAACCCGAATAACAAAGAAAAAAGAACATGAAGAAAGAGATACTTTTCCAGATGAAGTCGACCTACCGCGACGACTTCAAGATAGAAGGATACCGCTTCGGAAGCGGTGAAGAGACGGTGTGCATCGTCGGACCGATGCGAGGCGACGAGGTGCAGCAACAATACATCTGTTCGCAGATAGTACACGAGCTGCAACAGGCCGAGTCGGAAGGACTGCTCCAGCCCGACCGCAGCATCCTGGTCATACCTTCGTGCAATCCTTTTTCAATGAATGTAAGCCGACGCTTCTGGGCCATGGACGGCACGGACATCAACCGTATGTTTCCCGGTTACGACCAGGGCGAGACCACGCAGCGCATAGCGGCCGCCATCTTCAAGCGCATCGAGAACTTCAAATACGGCGTACAGCTGGCATCCTTCTACGTGCCGGGCGAATTCGTGCCTCACGTACGAATGCTGCGCACTGGTTATGAGGACGTCGAGTCAGCACGTCTCTTCGGCATGCCATACGTCACCGTTCGCAAACCTCTGCCCTTCGACACCGCCTTGCTCAACTACAACTGGCAGATATGGAACACATCGGCCTTCAGCCTCTATGCCGGACGCACCGACTGCATCGACCAAGAGGACTCGCGCCAGGCCGTCGACGCCATGATGCGCTTCCTGGTCAACGTGGGAGCCATCGAGCACACCCATGCCAAGCCCGGCTACCTGTCGGATTTTGTCAACGAGGACGACCTCACCACCCTCTCGGCTCATCACGCTGGAATTTATGTACGCCGACACAAGGCGGGCGACAGCATCAAGGCGGGCGAAGTGCTGGCATGCATCATGCACCCCTACGACGGACGCGTACTGGAGGAGGTTCGCAGCCCCTACGACGGCACCATATTCTTCTCGCACCACCGCCCCCTCGTCCTCCAGAATGCCCTCCTCTATCGCATCATCCCCACCTGAGCATCATCTCCTGCCCCCTTCCTGGGGCGTGAGCTCGCACATCAATTCCTCCACACCAGTAAAGTTTGAAACTGCATGCACTGTTTGCACCAACCTTGTATCGCACAGAATAACATCGTGTTACAAGGTGCATGAGTCTTGCACTAGTCATGCACTAGTCTTGCACTAAATGTGGGGGATTCTAGATTTTCACATGCACTATGTTTCAGCATTTCTAAGCGAACATTTCAAGATTTCCCTTGCACCTTTTATGCGGTACACGCAGCATGTACCGCAAGGTACACCACGCATGTACCTCAGGGTACACGATACGTGTACCGCAGGGTACACCATGCGTGTACCTCACAGAAAGTGCTAGGGAAACAGGAAAATACCGCTAGGCGAATCGGGCAATTGTGCTGCACGATGTTAGTGGAAGACTAGTGGAAGTAAAAAGAGGGTCTTCCACTAACAGAACACACAGTGTTACAGCATGATAGACTATATTAGTGGAAGAGTGCAGGCAAAATAACAATTCGACCGGTAAGTGGAAGCGCAAACGGCTCACCGGGGAAAAGCCTTGCCAGATGGGAAAACAACACACACACAAACACGGACTTTTACGAGTGAGACTTCTACAAAACAACTAAACGTCTAGTCACCTAAACGTCTATTCTACAAAACAACTAAACGTCTATTCTCCTAAACGACTAAACCACACAGAGGTTTACGGGTGAGCCAAATTTGCGGGTTATTTTTGTTTAAAACTATTGTTGTCCAGTAAAACGGGCTGAAAGTCCATCAACCTCACTTTTCCCTCAAAACATTTGGTGGGCCAAGAGATTTTTCATATCTTTGCAGCCACAAATAAAATAATGTACCCGCGCACGTAATGGGCAGGGTGCATTTGCCATGCAAAAAAGACTACCCAGAAACAACCAAGAAGGATTATGAGTGGAATAAGGAAGATGCTGAGCATCATCGTACTTATGCTGGTAGGCTGCACCGCGCTGGCACAACAGCTGAAGGTGGAGGGGCGTGTGCTGGACAACGCTACGGGCGAGACGCTGCCATACGTGAAGGTGGAGGTGACGGGAGGCGGACGTGCCACGATAACGAACCACGAAGGCGACTTCGCGATAATGGCCGACCCCACCGACGTGCTCTGCTTCAGCTTCGTGGGCTACGAGAAGCGCTTTGTCAAGGCTGCCGACATGCCCAAGAGCATCAGGCTGAAGCCGTGGCAGGGCGTGATGGGCGAGGTGACGGTGACGGCATGGGAGAAGGTGCTGCAACAGGCCAGCCAGAAGCTGGACAAGGAGCACAGGAAGCATGGCAAGAAGACTTCGCAATACTTCTTCCGAATGAACACGGCCTACCGATACTACGACGTGACAGAGGCTTTCGTCAAGGCCCGGTCGATGGGCAGTCTGCGCAACACGGTGGTGGTGAGCGGACGCCATGCCCGACGCACGGCCGAGGGCGAGGAAGGGGCCGTGACGAAGAGGATGAACTTCCACCACATGCTGGAGGCCAGTCCGTGGATAGCCGAATCGGAGTTCTGGCAGAACCTTGTCACACCGCTCATGCCCGACATCACGCCCAAGTTCCTGCAGGAGCACTACGACATCACGGCACAGACACTGCAGGACAGTGTGGGCACGAAGTACTTCTGCTTCGACATAAAGCGAAAGGACGAGGGAGGGGTGAAGAAGGTGTATGCCAACGGCATCATGACGGGACGCCTGTACATGGACGCCACCACGCTGCAGCCACTGCGCTTCGAGGGCAAGATTGAGGACATGGCCATAGTGGTGACCGAGCAGACACGCAGGGAGAAGGCTACGCTGGACATCGACGTACACATGGCCTACGACAACACGAAGGGATACACCGAGGTGCAGAACATGGCCACCAAGATGCATAGCGGCGACATGACGTCGCAGTGCGTGATGTTCAACGTCGACGACATCGACCTGACATCGGCCACGCAGGATGCCGACGGCAAGAAGAAGGACAAGAAGCAGGAGACGGTGAAGGAGAACATGCTGACCAGCATCAAGGAGGCAGGATTCGACGAACTGCTGTGGCAGAACTCGGACATAGTGAAGCGCACCAACGACGAGGCGAAGGCCATGAAGGCCGGAGAAGGCGACATGGAGGAGACGCGGGGCGGCGCCATGATGACCGTGCCACTGACGGCGAGCGAGAGGAAGGTGGTGGGCGAGCTGCCCGACGATGCCGACCCGCGACTGGCCCGACTGATAAGCCGCATACTGCTCTTCGGACAGTCTTTTCCGCAGGAAAAGGTATACGTACACATGGACAACACGTGCTACTTTGTGGGCGACACGATATGGTATGCGGCCTATCTGCGCAACACGTTCGACGACGAACCTTCATACAAGAGCGGCACGCTGTATGTGGAGCTGTACAATCAGGATGGCTATCTCGTAGAACGACAATTGGTGCAGATGAGGGGCGGACGCGGATATGGCAACTTCGCGCTGAACGACGACCAGTATGCGGGCTACTACGAACTGCGTGCCTACACGCGCTGGCAGCTGAACTGGGGGCGGTTCGAGCGAAAGAATGCCTCGGTGTCGAAGAACTGGTTCATCAGCGAGGAGATGCACGACAACTACTTCCGCGACTACGACAAGCTGTACAGCCGTGTCTTCCCCGTCTATGACAAGCCGAAGACCGAGGGCGAATACATCGAGGATATGACGCTGCGCCCCATGCGACGCTACTTCAAGAAGGAACCGCACAAACGGCAGTTTGCACTGAACCTGTACCCCGAAGGCGGCAACGTGGTGGCAGGACTGCCGTGCCGCGTGGCCTACGAGGCTGTGTGGGAGGACGGACAGGAGATGGAACTGCAGGGACGGCCCTCGCGAGGCACGATCGAGGTGACTCCCGTGCAGGGTGAGAAATACAAGGTGAGCTTCACCGACAAGGAGGGCCGAAAGGTGGAGGCCTCGCTGCCCAAGCCTGAAAAGGAGGGCGTGGCGCTGCGTGCCAGTCAGACGGACAAGGAGTGGCGCTTCGACCTGCAACTGTCGCCGGGCCTGAGCAAGGATAGCATAGCGGTGACCATCATGCAGGAAGGCACGCTGCAGAAAATCTTCGCCGTGAAGGGCAGCACCGACATGCTACGTGTGGAGAAGGTACAGATGCGCGAAGGCGTGAACCAGATAACAGTGTTCGACGTGAATGGGCGCATACTGGCCGACCGACTCTTCTTCAACATGCTGCCCGACGACCGCATCGACACGCTCGTCAACACCGCCAAGAGCGAGAAGAGGAGCAGTCTGACGGGTAACATACAGCTGGAGAAGAAGAAGCTGTTCCACCCCATCGACGTGAAGCCGGCGGGCGAACGGCATGACGGGCAGAGCATCGACGAGGCTACGTATGATGCCTACGAGTCCATCGAACTGAGTCTGAAGACGGTACCGTATTCGGTATTGTCGATATCGATACGCGACGCGGCCAACAGCGACTTGCTGAACGACAATGCCACGATGTACAGCGAGATGCTGCTGTCGTCGGAGATAAAGGGCTTCGTGGCCAATCCGCAATACTACTTCGAGCGCGACGACGAGGAGCACCGACAGGCTCTCGACCTGCTACTGATGATACAGGGCTGGCGCCGCTTCGACTGGCGCGAGATGGCTGTGCCAGGCGAGTTCGAACTGACAGAGCCTGCCGAACACACACCCATCCTGAACGGACGTGTATACAAGAACCCCGACCTGGAGTTGCCGGAATACAGTGCCGAGGAGTTCTTGGCCGTGGCATCGACAGCCGGAATGTACTTCACCGACACCGACAAGGGGGCCGACGAACTGGCCATACTGGAGCGTCACCCCGAGTTGAACTACGTAACGTCGACAGCCAGCGTGAGCAGCGGGATGAGCAGCGACGAGACGGGCAGCGCACAGAATACACACATACGTAAAACCACCGACGAGAACCACAACAACGTGCCGCGAACGGCCAGCGAGGAGATGGACCGGTACAGGCAGCGCAAGAAGCGCAACAAGGAGGTGCTGACACACATGGAACTGGTGTCGCTGGACGGCAAGGACGTGATAGTGAGAGATAGGATGACCGAGGATGGTGCGTTCAGCTATCAGATGCCTGGCTTCTATGGCAATGCCATACTCTTCTTCTGTGCCAGCGACTCGGGCAAATGGAGCAAGAGGGACAGGCTGAAGCCTGAAAACCACATCTGGGTGCAGAACATCGTGCCAGAAGAGGACCTGCCCGACAAGAAGCGCAACCGATACGTAGTCGACCCTGCCGACTATGTGGCCCGCATCTTCACGCCCTACCCGCGTTTCGTCAAGCCGTATCATTACTATCAGACCGAACCTCTCGTGCTGGGCGACAGCGTGCTGCAGGCTATACGCATGCAGGACGGCACCACACAGATGAAGGAGCTGAAGGTGGGCGCCAAGAGGGGTGGCATGAAGAGATTCTCGGACAGCATCCCGGCCATGATGATCGATGCCTACGACGCCTACAACTACGCCCTCGACGCGGGCATGCTGACGGCCTATCCGGAAAACATCGTCCGTGCCTACGTGGGCGACTACGGACTGGAATTCCCCTACACCAGCCCCAGTGGCAGCATACAGAGCAGCAACATACAGGTAAGGTTCGGGTATGACGAGATACACCGCGCCACGCACGACAAGACGCTGGACGAGGACTCGATGTACATGCACCGCAACCTATGGTCGTTTGCCCCATACGACAAGCATGGCCGTCTGACGGTATTCATGTCGCCACTGGCGGTGAAGGAATACTACGAGATGCAGAAGCTGGACAAGTACGTCATCTACACCGACTACCAACCGCGTCTGGCTGGCGACAGCCGCTACTACGGTTCACTGCTGCCCGAGACGTCGATAGCCATCTACAAGATGCCCGAAGGCGCACGACGCATGTTCTACCGCGACCGCCGATACGTGCATGCTGGCTATAACTATGCCGACAACTTCTACAGTCCCAGCTACAAGAACCGCAAACTCGACGATCACCCCAAAGACTACCGACGCACCCTGTACTGGAACCCAGAGATGAGACTGGGCAGAGAGGGAAAGGCTAGGATAAGAATATTTAATAATGGTAAGTCCGGACAGATAAGGGTGAGTGCCGAAGGCATGACCGCTGACGGAGTGATACTGGGAAACTAAAAACA
>JAGHUS010000114.1 GCA_018064685.1 Bacteroidales bacterium
TTGAAGCAATAAATGCACTTCAACGCACAAAGGGTTCGCACTCAAAATGCGAACCTTTTTTATAGCAGTTTAGCAGTTTAGCAGTTTAGCAGTTGTAAATATATAAACGCCAAAAACCTTGCACGTGACGCAATGGCACGTACAAGGTTCTTATTTTACTGCTTCGCGGGGATGGGCTTACGCCCCCAAAACAGAAGCAGTGAGCGGGTCGATGTATTACAGCTTGATGGTGATCATCTGCACGCTGTAGGGCTGCAGCTCGAGGGTCATCTTCTTGGCAGCCTTGAAGCTCTCCTTGACGGGAGAAACGGGATGCTTGTCGTAGTTGTTCTCGTCGTCGAGCTTGCCAGAGAGGGTGGTCTTCTGGGCATTGGCCTTGACAGAGAAGCGAGAGAGGTCGACGTTGGCTGTCTTGACAGCATCGGTGTTGTTGGCCACCTTGACATAGAGCTCCTTCTTGTTGACGTTCAGCACAACAGACTGACCGATGAGGTGGTTCTTGAACTCGTCGTCGCCATCGGCAAACTTCACGCAGTCGCCATAGTAGTACTGACCGCTGGACTGACCGAACATCTGCTGCACGTAGTATGAGCAGGTGAAGAAGGGACGCTCGTTGTCGAAGTAGATCATGTTGGGATTCCAGTTGGTGTTGTGCTTGTAGGCGAAGAGGGGTGCGTAAGAGGTCATCACAACCTTGTCGGCATTACGCTCAACGTGCATCAGGTAGATAGCCTCAGCCAGGGCATCGCCCCACTGGTTCATCTGACCGTGACCCTTGTCCTGCACGCTGTACTCGCCCAGGTATACCTTGCACTTCTTGTTCTTGTAGAAGTCGTTGTCGTACTGACGAGAGTCGATGAACTGCTGACGGGGATCGTAGTAGTGCTCGTCGATGATGGGAAGGTTGATCTCCTCGGCCAGCTTCCACGCTGCCTCGTAGTCCTGATTGCCAGCATGTGAGCCGGGACCAGCGGTACCCACGATGACGATTTCGGGGTGCGCCTTGGTAACCTTGTCGTACATGTACTTGAAGCGCTCAACGAACTCGGGAGAGATCTTCTCCTCGTTACCGATACCCAGATACTTCAGGTTGAAGGGAGCAGGATGGCCTGCTGCAGCACGCACAGCACCCCACTTGGTGGTAACGTCGCCGTTAGCCCACTCGATGAGGTCGAGGGCATCCTGTACCCACTCGTCCATCTCGTCCATGGGCACTACCTTCTGTGCCTGCTTGGGCCACATGCCCCAACCACCGTTCACACCCTGGCAGCTGACGCCGCAAGGCAGGATGGGCAGGGGCTGCATCTTCATATCCTCGCACAGTTGGAAGTACTCGAAGTAACCAACCTCCATAGACTGACCGTAGCCCCAGGTGTTCTTCAAAGCCTTGCGTGTCTCCTTAGGACCGACAGTGGTCTTCCAACGATAGGTGTCCCAGAAGCCGTCGCCACCACCGTGTGCCACGCAGCCACCGGGGAAACGCATGAACTTAGGATTCAAGCCTTCGAGAGCCTCGGCAAGGTCCTTGCGGATGCCATGGCCATGGTAGGTATCCTCGGGAACGAGGCTGACCATGTCGACGTCCAACTCACCCAACTCGAGCATCAGAATCTGCAGATAGGCATTGGGGCAGTCCTGCGAGGGAGTGAACACGGCATTGTACTTCTGCCACTCTTTGTCGAAGACGTTGAGTGTGGTCTCGGCCAGGATGGTGGGCTTGCGGCCAGGGGCACAGAGCACTACGCGAATGGGCTTTGCCTTGCCACTGACATTACGCATGAAGACGCTGAAGTCGTACTTCTGACCAGCCTTGACGTTCATGCCGTTGTAACCGTTGTTCTGCATACCCACACCAGTCCAACCGTCGAAGTCGTCGTAGTGACCGATACGCTCGGCCATGATGCGCATGTAGGTGGGGTTGTTGCTGTGGATGGGGTTCTGCTGACCGAAGTTGATGTAGCCAGCCGAGTGACCGGGACGCTGGAAGGTCCAGCATGTGCCGGGGCCCCAACCGTCGCGAATGGTGGGGTTGTACTCGAACGAGCCGTTCTGCACGAGGTTGGCGTTCAGACCACCGTCGGCAGCAAAACTGATATCCTCGAAGAAGATACCGATGAGTTCGTCACTGATGGCCTTGCCACCGGCAGGAGCCTTCATGGCCTGCTGCGCCGAGATGCCCAGCGAAGAGGCGAGCAGCATGGAAGCTGCGAGAAGATTTCTTTTTTTCATTGAATTTAAACTAAGTTAAGTTAGTATTTATTTGATGGTTTGTCGGATTGATGGTTTAATAGTTTAATCGATTATTCGATTATTCGATTAGTCGGTTAGTCGGTTAAAGGATACTGAGCCGCACCTTGAAGGTAACGGGCTGTTGAGGAATACAGTACTCGGGGATGGTACCCGTGCCTGCTCCGCACGACCCGTTTCCCACTCCTCGCTGTGCTCCGTCGAGGTGGAGGTAGAGGTAGGGACGGGGCTGCAACTGCCACTCGTGGCTGCAGTTCATCAAGTCGGCATCGGTGTAGCGACTGAGCGAGAAGCTGACATCCCCCTCGGCCTGCAGATGCAGTCGGCGGCCATCGGCTGCAGTAAGGGTGAACTCACGCAACTGGCCACGGTCGCCAGTGGTCTGAGGTTTGATGTAGTGCTCGAGCAGGTTGTCGACCTTGCTGCTGTAGCGCCCCGTCAACACGCCGTCTCTGCGGTCGGGGTAGTTCTCGCAAGGGCCCAGAGCGTAGTAGTCGATGTGCGAGAAGGCTGTGTCGAGCCCCAACGCCACACCGGCACGGCGCAGGTCGGAGGTCTTGGGCAGGATGGTCACCTCCATGTCGACGGTGCCATTGGCATAGATGGTGTAGACGATATGCTGGTCGGCCAGAGAGCCTTTGCGCTGGGTCGTCACCACATAGGGACGGCAGTTGTAGTCCATCTCGAGTGTGCGCATCGTGGCGGGATTCTGGTCCAGACAATGCATCATGCTGTGCAACTCCTCCTCACTCACTTTGGGAGCCTGCTGCACACAAGTTATCGTTCCTTCCTCCTCCAGTCCGTTTTCGGTTTTCGCGAAGCGGTCGTTCTCAATCCAGCGATGATTGTCGAAGACAGGACCCATGCCGTCGGCAAGGACTTCGTTGCCGGATAGTTGAAGATGGAGCAGTCGGCCCGTCTTCATGTCGAACTCCGTATATACCTTATTATTATATACGCGTAAAGTCCCCTTCTGCCCCTCGGTTGCCTCGCCAGAGGGCGAGAGTGTAGATTGTATGGCCTCAAGAGGCTCATCGGTTTCATTCACGGCGATGGCAAGCAGACTTACAGGCTTACTGATGGCAAACTGCTTACGAGCCAGCACATGGCCAGCCTCGGTGCTGCGAGTGGCCTTTGGCTCCACGACAAGGGCATTGAGCAGCACCTCCTTGCCGGTCTTATTCTTTGTCTTGGCAATGAGGTCGGTGACAACGACGAAGGTGGAGTCGCCAGGCTGCACATCGCCCAGCTTTATCGTCTTTGTCTTCGAAACGTAACCATTCACCAACACATCGAGTCTGAGCTGCAAGCCTTTCAACGAGCGGAAGGCGTAGGCGTTCTTCACACCCAGCACCCCGGCAGTAAGGTTGAGCTTGACATACTGGTAAGCAGCCTTCACCTCTGCAAGCTTGGCTGTCGGCTTACGATCGGCAGTCAGGATGCCGTTCGAACAGAAGTTGCCTTGATGAGGGCCGGGGAAGTCGTAGCCGGTACGTAGGTTCAAGACCCCCTCCCCGCCCCCCGTGGGGGGAGCCTGGTTTGGCTCCACGATAGCCTGATCCACCCAGTCCCAGATGCAGCCTCCGATGCAGGTCTCGCTCTGCTCGACAGCGTCCCAATACTCTGAGAGGTTGCCGATGGCATTGCCCATGGCGTGGGCGTACTCGCAGATGAAGAGAGGCTTGTCCATGTTGGGAAGATTGTCCTTCATCCACGTCATATTGGGATACATCTTACTGTAGAAGTCGCTGTAGGCATTGCCACCGAAGCTTTTGCCCATACGTGTGCCCTCATAGTGAATGGGACGTGTGGCATCCATACTGTGTGCCTTGTTGTAGCAAGCCTCGAAATTACTGCCTGCGCCTGCCTCGTTGCCCAGGCTCCACATCACCACACTGGGGTGGTTGATGTCGCGCGACACGAGACGCTCGATGCGGTCCTCGAAGGCGGGAATCCACGTAGCATTGGCTGAGATGCTCTGATTGGCATGATCTTCCAAGTCAGCCTCGTCGCAGACATAGAGTCCGTAGTAGTCGAACATGGCATACATGCGGGCATCGTTGGGATAGTGGCTGGTGCGAATGCAGTTGATGTTGTTCTGCTTCATGAGCATCACGTCGCGCAGCATCGACTCCAACGAGACGGTAC
Organism: Bacteroidales bacterium; assembly: GCA_018064685.1. GTDB lineage: Bacteria > Bacteroidota > Bacteroidia > Bacteroidales > Bacteroidaceae > Physcousia. The sequence goes on from JAGHUS010000114.1 coordinate 4,396, forward strand.
GTCCCGTCACAGGATCGGTGTCGTGACGGTTGACGCCCTTGAGGAAGACCGACTTACCATTAACATATAACTGCGTGCCGCGAATCTCCACTTCACGGATGCCGACCTTGGTGGAGAAGGCTGTTTCCTCCTTGCCCTTGTCATCGCTCATCACCACATTGAGGGTGTAGAGGTTCGGCTCCTCGGCCGACCAAAGTTGCGGATTGGAAACGTCAATGCTTGCCGACATGGCGGTAGAGGCAATGCCCGTAAACACCATGTTATGATGCTGTTTGGCCACGGTCTTGCCCTTGCCATCGACAAGTTTGAGGTCGACGAACTTCATACCCTTGAACGCCGACGTATTGACGAAATCGAGCGTAACGTCCACCTTTGCACGATGGTTCTCTTCGGACAAAGTGGTCAAGATGCGGTGGTTGCTCACACTCACACTGGGCACATTATACAGATACACGCTGCGGAAGATGCCCGACATACGGAACATATCCTGGCACTCAAGGTAACTGCCATCACACCAACGGTGTACAACGACGGTCAGTTGATGGTTGTCTAGTCGTTTAGGAGATTGGTCGTTTAGTCGTTTAGTCACATCCCCCTCGAGGGCTTGGGAGCTCACATACTCCGTCACGTCGAACTCGCTCACATTGTTGGCGCCTTGTGTGTAGCCCACAAAACGACCGTCGATGTAGACAAAGGCACTGCTGTAGATGCCGCCAAAGTGCAGGATGGTGCGGCGGCCTTGCCAATCAGCAGGCACGGTTATGCTGCGCTGGTACACGCCAACAGGATTGATGGCATAGTTCTTACCGCCATCATTATAACCGGGACGGGCGTTGATGTAGGGTGGCGTATTGCTGTGTGGATATTCCACATTGCAATAGATGGGACGGTCGTAGCCTTGCATCTCCCAACAAGAGGGAACGGGTATCTCGGCCTCTTCGGGATTGAGAATCTCGGAGTTGGGAGCCAGACTGCCACGGGTGATGGAAGTCATCAGTTCGCGATTGAACGACTCGGTGGGCGCCTCAACGAAACGGAACTTCCACATACCGTCGAGCGACTGATAGCGCGAACTCTGCGGCTCCGTCCAGGGTGTCCGATAATACGCTTTGTCGGCCATCATTTCCTTCTCGCTGGCGTAGGGCATGAAAGTGGCAGCACCAGGCAGTTTATTGATGGCAAAGACGGTCTCGTCCTCCCAGATATACTGCTGCTTGCTGAGCGTGCTCTCGTCTACGCCGAGCAGTTGCGCCAAGGTCTGCTTGTCCTCCTTGAAGGTATAACGCTTCTTGTCGGCCCAGCTGGGGAAATTGGTGGGGATGAGGTCGTAAGTGCCATCGCTGTGAAGGTGCAACGTCCACAGCTGTGCCTCGTCCGAACCATTCTCCTCGCCCAACGCCAGTCCCTGCTGTGTGGCACGCAGAGCTTGATGTGTGAGCGGATTGATGATACGCCACGAACCACTCAGTGGTGTCACCGTCCACAGCACATCTGCAGCCACGGGCGACGGTGAGATGCTGTACACAGCCTTGTCGCTGAAAGACTGAGCTAACAGGCAAAGGCTCTGCACGAGCAGCCAGACTATAAAGAGGATCCTTTTCTTCATTAAATTCTTATATATCTATAACCTATAACCCATAACCTATAACCTTTACAACTACGCCTCCGTCTCACCCTCAATGTAACTTTCCAGAAACATGTGTTCGCCATCGAACACTGCATAGGTGTATTGCTTGATCCAATCGCCTAGTATCAAGACGCGACTGGCGTGAGAGAGGGCAAGGTCGAGTTCGATGTGACGATGACCAAAGACGAAGAAATTGACATCGGGATGGTCTTTGAGATAAGTCTTGGCATATTGCACAAGGCACTCCTTGTCTTCGCCCATAAAGGGAGGATCGCCTCCTTCCAGCCCATGCTTCTTGCGACTGTGGCATGCCCACTTCAGTCCGAACGACATGGCCCAACGAGGGTGGATGCACGAGAAGCAGAACTGACAGAAACGGTTGCGGAAGAAGGCACGCAGGATGCGGAAACCGCGGCTTGGGTCACCGAGTCCGTCGCCATGTCCCAACAAGAAAACCTTGTCGGCCAGTTCCACTGTGATGGGGTCGCGATGGATGGTCATTCCACATTCCTTCTCGAAATAATCCCTGACCCAGATGTCGTGGTTGCCAGTAAAGAAATGCACCTCCACGCCATTGTCGGTCAACTCGCTGATCTTGCCCAACAAACGGGTATAGCCCTTTGGCACGACGTGCTTATACTCGTACCAGAAATCGAAAATATCTCCCAAGAGATACACGGCCGATGCCTTCTCCTTGATCTCGTCAAGAAACCGCACCAGTCGCCGTTCCTGCTGTCGGGCATGAGGAATAGCCAGACTGCCTAAATGGGCATCGGAAAGGAAATATACGTTCTTCATTTTGTCGTTTAGGAGATTTGTCGTTTAGGAAACTAGGGATTATTGTCTTGCCGAAAGAGGTAGATGTGACTTCACCTAAACGACCAAACGACTAATCTCCTAAACGACTATATTTAAAACCCTAGTTCCAGCTTTGCCTCTTCACTCATCATGTCCTTGGTCCACTCTGGCTCGAACACCAGATTGACATCGACACGCTTGAAGTCCTCTATCGTCTCCAGTTTGGTGCGCACATCCAGCACAATGAAGTCGGCGGCAGGGCAGTTGGGGGCAGTGAGCGTCATGTCTACCTGCAGCCAGTCGCCCTCTTCGTTGATGTCGATTCGATAGATAAGTCCCAAGTCATAGATGTTGACGGGAATTTCTGGATCATAGACAGTGCGAAGCAGTTCTATGACACGTTCGTTCAGTTCTATATTCATATTTTCAGTTTAATTCATTTAAACACGACCTTCATCGTGATAAGAATAATACGTTCCAAGACCCACGACGATGTGGTCGAGCATCGTCAGTCCCACAGCACGACTTGCCTCTTTCAGCTTGTCTGTCAACAGATTATCATCGCGACTGGGCTGTGGACTTCCGCTGGGGTGATTATGGCAGAATGCAAAGCTAATGGCTCCGCTAAGCAGCACCTGGCGCATGACGACACGCACATCGACAGGCGAACTGGCTATGCCGCCACTGGATATCACTTTATAGCCAATGGGATGGTGCTTGACATCCAGCATCAGCACATGGCACTGCTCCACGTTGAGGTCCATCATTCGTGGTTGGAAATAGGCAAAGAGATCCTCCGAGGATTGTATGACCTGCAACTCCTCTACCTTCTCCTTCATACGTCTCTTACCCAATTCGCAGGCAGCCATGATGCTTATCGCTTTTGCCTCTCCAATACCTTTATAACTCATCAGTTCCTCGATCGACATTCTGCCCAAGGCAGCCAGAGAGTTGAAATGGTCCGACAGGATGCGCCTCATCAAGTCGACAGCACTCTCCTTGGCATTACCGCTGCCGATGAGTATGGCCAGCAACTCTGGTTCGTCGAGCGCCTCAGCCCCCAACGACATCAGCTTCTCGCGCGGCCTGTCTTCCTCGGCCCATTTGTTGATGCCTCCTCGAGGGGCAGAAGACTCCTCTCTGTCCGTTCCGAGAGCGACCTCCTCTTCGTGAACAAAGGGATTCGTTATGAGTTTATGGCGATTATGCATCATGCTGATATTTCGTTTCCGGGTATCTTGCTATTATTTGTAGAAATTCTCCTTGTAAGCCTGTAGCTCCTCGTTACGACCACAGACACAACGCAGCCACCATGCACGCAGAAAGCCGGTGCCGTAGCCCATAAGTTGGGTGAACGAAGCACGAATGCTGAGAATGCCTACCCAGAGACTTTTGTTGCGAATGGCCGAATCGACACATACCAACAAACTGAAGAGCACCAATGGTGCAACACCAATCAGGCCAAGCACACAACCCAGATTCTGCAATGCCGTAAAATGCAAGGCTATGCCCAGCACAACAAGCAACAGCAAGAAGCAAACGCCCAGTGTGAAGACTGCCGGCAGAAGATGCACCAGCTTCAAGGTGCCGGGATGGCGCTTCATCAAGTTGATACGGGCAATGCCGCTGTTGTGCACCTGTCGCCAGAACTTGCGCATATCGGTGCGGCGCTTATGCCAAACCCAGGCCTCGGGAAACAGACGGCAACTGGCTCCACTCTTGCAGATACGATACGAGAAGTCTATGTCCTCGCCGAAACGCATATTGCTGAACCCCTCCAAGCGCCGGTACAACTCAGCCTTGATGCCCATGTTGAACGAGCGGGGGTAGAACTTGTCCAGCGAGCGCTTTCCCTTCGACTTGGCCGAACCGCCACGTATGCCACCTGTGGTGAAGAAGCTCGTCATGGAGTAGTTGATGGCTTTCTGCACCGGTGTGAACGAGGGATGAGCACGATCGGGACCGCCAAAAGCATCGGCAGGCTCGTTTTTCAGTTCTTCCTCAATAGCACCCAGGTAGTCGGGAGGGAGCACACAATCGCTGTCCAGCACAAGCAGGAACTCGCCATTGGCTCGTTCAGCACCATAGTTGCGAGTCTGACCAGGACCTGAGTTATCCTTTTTGTAATACTGGATGTCCAGCACATCGGTATAGCGATTGCAAACCTCCTCGCAAGGCACACTAGAGCCATCCTCCACCACGACGACCTCAAAATTACGGAAGGTCTGTTTGGTGAGGCTCTCCAGCAACTCGTTCACCTCGTCGGGACGGTTGTACACAGGTACTATGATAGAGTATCGAACCATTCTATTTCTTTTTTCTTTTTGTCGTTTTTCTCTTCTTGCCAAGCCAAGCTTTCCGGCTGCCACTCCAAAGGGAGTAGGAAACGCTGCTAGAGTCTTTTCAAAAAAGCGCTAGAGTTTTTTCAAAAAAGCGCTAGAGTTTTTCAAAAAAACTGCTAGGGAATTTTCAAAAAACTGCTAGAGTATTCTTAAAACACCATCAAGGTATTATGAAAGACGCAGTAAACGCTTTTTGAGTCTCCAGTACATTTTTCTCTAAAAGAGAATATGCAAATTTAGCATTTTCGAACGAGACGTGCAAATTTTGCACAAAAAAAAGAGGACGAAACCGTCCTCTTATTGCGAAGGCGCTATAAAAACGCCTGTTTTTGTCGTTCAGCATTAAGCCTTGACACGACCTAGGTAGCTACCGTCACGGGTATCAACCTCGACCATCTCGCCCTCGTTGATGAACAGAGGTACACGAATCTCAGCACCAGTCTCAACCTTAGCAGGCTTCAAGGTGTTGGTAGCGGTGTCACCCTTCAAGCCGGGCTCTGTCCAAGTAATCTCGAGAACAACCTTAAC
>JAGHUS010000148.1 GCA_018064685.1 Bacteroidales bacterium
AAATATCTGAAAACTTGTTTTCAAGGATTTTCAGACGGCTACAGCATCAATGGCTCGAAGAGACATAGCATCAATCACAAGGGGTGGATTTCGGTTTTTGTGGCTCAACTCAAGGGTGGGAAACTTTAATTAAGAATAAATAAAAAACAAAAAGTGATGAAAACAAAAAAGATGTTACTGGCCGTACTGGCAGCATGCATTATCTGCCCAGTGTTTTCGGCATGCGGAGACGATGACGATCCCGCAGAGAAGAACCCCGTAGAGAAGACCGACGAGAATGACAAGACCGAGCCCGGAAAGGATGAACCCGGAAAAGATGATCCCGGAAAGGATGAGCCCGGCAAGGATGAGCCCGGCAAGGAGCCCGAAGTGAAGGACGAGAAGACAACCTACTTCATGGAGTATATCCTCTCTGACGACGCTCTGAAACTCTTCGACGTGAAGATAACAAAGAAGGTGGGCACAGAACAGACGGACTATACACTGAGAAAGGACACGAAGGTGACGACAGACCCCGAAGGGGACTGGAACGGCAAGTCGACCGGACTGGACAACTTCGAGGTGGAGAAGGACACCAAGGTAAGCATCAAGGCCACCATCGCACTGAAAGACAACTGGCAGGACGCGCTGAAGCAGATGGGCAAAAACGTGACATTGAAACTGGCTATAGGAAGGGCTGAGAGCGAGAAGGACTTCAAGCTGAAATACTACGGTGCAAACGTAAACGTAGACAAACAGCTCGACGAGAACATCCTGAATGCCATTGCCAGCACAACCTTTACAGAGGCGATAGATTTCGAGAAGTAGGAAGACCTGCTTCCCTGGGAGGAGCCAAGTCCGCAAGCGGTTCACTTTCCTTCCTCCCAAGCGAAGCCCCTGACACCAAAGCCCCCTCTAATTTCCCAGAAGAGAGAAGTTAGAGGGGGCTTTTTAGCGAATGTCAGAGGGTAATGCCCGTATAATTCAACTTTCGCTCAAGTTGTTGGTTTAGAGTTTAGAGTGTAGTGTTTAGAGCAGTTGAATCAGTTGAAAGTTGAAAGCTATACGCGTAAAAGAAACTATATAAACTCTGAACTTTAAAACTACTCTAAACACTAAACTCTAAACTGAGTTGATCTTTACCCGCGCAGCGACTTGACGGTCTCCTTCAGCGCAGCAATCTTGCTCTCGGCATCAGCCTGCTTCTTGCGCTCCAGCTCTACAACCTGTGCGGGAGCATTCTGCACGAAGCGCTCGTTGGAGAGCTTTTTGATGATGCCCTGCATGAAGCCTTCCAGACGCTTGATCTCGGCCTCGGCCTTCTGAATCTCGGCCTCAGCATCGATGAGGTTGCCCAGAGGAACGGCAAACTCGTTGGTACCCACGAGGAAGGTCTGTGAGCCTTCACCCTTCTGCTCAACACTCTGAATATCTGAGAGTCCAGCCATCTTCTTGACCAAGACGGCAAGGTCAGCCTCGTGGGCAGCAGTGCCACTGATGGGAGCCTCGAGCACGAGGGGTTCGCGGGGCGAGATGTTCTTGCTCTGACGAACAGCGCGCACACCCGAGATGATCTGCTTCAACTCCTCGAACTGTGCGATGATAGCCTCGTCCTGGGCATTGGGAGCAGCCAGTTTGAACTCAGAAACCATCAGCGACTCACCCTCCTTGCGGTCGGCAATGTGCTGCCACAACTCCTCGGTGATGAAGGGCATGAAGGGGTGTATGATGTGCATCAGCTGGTCGAAGATGTCGAGCGTAGCCTGCATGGTGGTCTTGTCGATGGGCAGTGCCTTGCCAGCCTCGCGGTCGTAGTCGGGCTTGATCATCTCCAAGTACCAACCTGAGAACTCGTCGGTGAAGAGCTTGAAGGCAGCCATCAGGGCCTCGTTAAGACGGTACTTCGAGTAGAGGTCGTTGATCTCGGCATAGGCAGCCTTGATCTTAGCCTGCATCCAAGCCACCGACTTGGCATTAGCCTTGGGCTGCTCGGCGTCGTTGGTTTCCCAACCCTTCACCAGACGGAAGGCGTTCCACATCTTGTTGCAGAAGTTCATACCCTGCGCACAGAGTGCATCATCATAGAGGATGTCGTTGCCGGCAGGAGCTGCCAGCATCATACCCATACGCACACCATCGGCTCCGTACTTCTCGATGAGTTCGAGGGGGTCGGGCGAGTTACCGAGCGACTTCGACATCTTGCGGCCAAGCTTGTCGCGAACGATACCGGTGAAGTATACGTTCTTGAAGGGTATCTGCTTCTGGTATTCACAACCCGCCATAATCATACGAGCCACCCAGAAGAAGATGATGTCGGGACCCGTCACCAGGTCGCTGGTGGGATAGTAGTATTCGATCTCTTCGTTGCCGGGATTGTTGATGCCGTCGAAGAGCGAGATGGGCCACAGCCAGCTGCTGAACCATGTGTCGAGCGCATCCTCGTCACGCACAAGCATATCGGCCGTGATGTGGTCGCCGAGCTGTGCCTTGGCCTTGGCCAGTGCCTCCTCGGGCGTGAGAGCCACAACGAACTTCTCCTCGGCCTCGCTTGTTGACTCATCATCTTGTTGACTCGTTGACTGAATGAAATAAGCAGGAATGCGATGTCCCCACCACAACTGACGACTGATACACCAGTCCTGGATGTTCTCGAGCCAGTTCTTGTAGGTCGTAACATATTTGGTGGGATAGAACTTGAGTTCGCCACTGAGCACGGGAGGCAGAGCGATGTCGGCCATGTGCTGCATCGACAGGAACCACTGCTTGCACAGACGGGGCTCGACGGCGGTGTCCTGGTTACGCTCCGAGTAGCCAACCTTGTTGTCGTAATCCTCGATGTGGTCCATCAGGCCTGCTGCCTCAAGGTCCTTGGCAATCTGCTTGCGCACGTCCATACGATCCTGACCCACGTACATACCGGCAGCCTCGCTGATGGTACCGTCGGGATTGAAGATGTCGATGGTATCGAGGTTGTGGGTCTTACCCAGGTTGTAGTCGTTGACATCGTGTGCGGGAGTAACCTTCAGACAGCCCGTACCGAACTCGATGTCGACATAGCGGTCCTCGATGACAGGGGTGACACGGCCTACGAGAGGCACGATGACCTTGTGGCCCTTGAGCCACTGGTTCTTCACGTCCTTGGGGTTGATACACATGGCGGTATCGCCCATGATGGTCTCGGGACGTGTGGTGGCAACGATGGCGAAGTAACCCTTCTCGTCCTTGTGCAGAACCTCACCCTCCTCGCCGGTGGGGACAACGGGGTTTACGTCGGCGTCAGCCACATAATATTTCAGGTGGAAGAGCTTTGACTTCTCCTCGCGATAGATAACCTCCTCGGTCGAGAGTACGGTCTGAGCCTTGGGATCCCAGTTCACCATACGCAGGCCACGATAGACGTAGCCCTTCTCGTAGAGGTCGACAAAGACCTTCAGCACGCTCTCGCTACGCAACTCGTCCATGGTGAAGGCTGTGCGGTCCCAGTCGCAGCTGGCGCCTAACTTGCGCAACTGCTTCAGGATGATGCCGCCGTGCTCCTCGGTCCACTCCCAGGCATGCTTGAGGAACTCCTCGCGTGTCAGGTCACGCTTCTTGATGCCCTGCGAAGCCAGCTTGTTCACCACCTTGGCCTCGGTAGCGATAGAGGCATGGTCGGTGCCAGGCACCCAGCATGCGTTCTTGCCGTCCAGACGTGCCTTACGCACGAGGATGTCCTGGATGGTATTGTTCAGCATGTGGCCCATGTGCAATACGCCGGTCACATTTGGAGGAGGAATAACGATAGTATAAGGCTCGCGGCCATCGGGTTTGCTGCTGAACAGTTTGTTGTCCAGCCAGTACTGATACCATTTGCCCTCAACGTCCTGAGGACTGTACTTGGTTGCTAGTTCCATAGCTTATAATATTACTTATTTACAATTTTGCGCGCAAAATTACAAACTTTTTCCCACTTTACCAAGTTTATGGTATACATTTTTAGTGTAGAGTGTATAGTTTAGAGTTTAGAGTAGTTGATTGGTTTAGAGTTAAAAGATGCCTGACAACAACACACTACTCTACGTTTTTGTCAATTACTCCTTTTGAGAAGATAGGCGGCTTGCAGCACTTTGTTTCGGAGCAGCGGGAGCAGGTCGGGATGCGCATTGAGGTATTCCTGCACGGCTTGGTGGGCTTCGGGCAGACGGTGACCGGCAAGGAGGTTGGAGGCCCAGTCTTCAGGGAAGAAGATGTCGCCCGTGCGTTGTATCTCAGGCAGGAGTTCGAGGGCTGGACGGATGTACTTCACACTCTCACGGTCGCGAAGGGGATGGTTGAGATAGTAGAGGACAGAGAGCGTCCAGGGCTCGATGCGACGATTGTCGGCCTGACGGAGCGATTCAAAGAGACTGTCGCGCTCGGAGGCTGAGGGGCTGACAGCCCGAGATACGAAGTCGAACTGCGCCAAGCGGTCGGGATTGGTGATGCGCTGACGCTGTGCGGAGAGGATGGATCCGGCTCGCTCTGGCATTCGGATAGCCAGTTCGTAGGCAAGCGTCATATAGTCGTTGATGGAGAGCAACGGGGAGTCATTCTGCTGCCAAAGGATGTAGAGCGAATCGACCACCGAGGGACTGACGGCACGCGAGATGAGCAGACGCAACGCTTGGGTGCGGACAGAAAGAAGTGGATGCGACGTGGTGAGGGCATAGATGGTGGATTCTGTGGCCACCACCTCGTCGGGCATGTCTTTCAGCTGCAACTCGCGCAATGGTTCGCCCAGGTATTTGATGGCTGTAGAGCACGTCAGCGGATCGCTCGACTCGGCCATGCGCAACATCATGGAGATGAAGGGCTTGGCAGCAATCGTGCGGTTCAGGTAATTCTCGTAGAGCGTCATCATGGCTGCCATCGACTGGGCTCCGTTCGTGGGGAAATGAGCGAGCAGCGAATCGGTCTGTTCTGGCGTGAGTGCTGTATAGCCATAGTAATCAATATCATAGGCATCGGCATAGCTGGCAGCACGGCGCTGCGGCCACATAGGCGTATCCACCCATTCGCGACTGAACGTGCGCAGGTCGACTGTCGTCTCGGCATCCAAGAGGGCGATGAGGTCGTCCCATGTGGCATTGTCGTACTTGTATTTCGCCACATACTTCTGAATGCCACGCTGGAAAGCCTCCTTACCCATCAGCTTCACCATCTTGCGCATCATGACGGGCGCCTTGTTGTAGATGATGTTGTTGTAGATAAGACCTGCATAGCGCATGTTGCTGAGCGGCTGGCGGATGCTGGTGCGACCCTCGGTGCGGTCCTGACTGATGGCTGCACCCTGATAGGTGCGCAACCAGTTGAGTTCGTGGTCGATGTTGGGAAAGAGGGGTTCGGTGATCTCGGCTGCAAAATAGTTGGCAAAGACCTCCTTGGTCCACACATCGTCGAACCAGTTCATGGTGACGGCATCGCCAAACCACATGTGACTGGTTTCGTGCGAGATGAGTTCGGTGCGGCGCAACTCCTCGTCGGGCGTGGGATTGGGAGGAAGGAATAGTCTGTTGTCGTTGTAGAACGTGGCTCCCACATGTTCCATACCACCAAACTGGAAACCGGGCAGGATGACGAGGTCGTACTTGGGGAAGGGGTATTTCAATCCCGTGAACGCTTCCTGCCACTTCAGCGAGAAGATGACCTGATGCATGATGTCGGGCAACTGGGCGATGCGAAGGGAATCCGTCTCACGATAGTAAGCACCAATCTCGTAGCCATCCTCCTCATACTTCTGATACTTGAATTCACCCGCAGCAAAGGCAAAGAGGTAGGTGGGAATAGGTGTATTGATCTCAAAATATTGCTTCTTATATCCCTCTTTTCCTGCAGGTTTCTGCCCTCCTCTCTTCAAACTGCCTTCATCCGCAGCAGTCAACTCATATCCATTCTGCGCCACGCTCCACGACTTTGGCACCTCAAGCGTCAAGCTGAACACAGCCTTCATATTCGGTTGGTCAAAGCATGGGAACACGGTGTGTGCCCTATCTGGCACGAAGAGCGTGTAGACATAGCCATCGCGACGATTAAGTCCCTGATTGCCAGCAGTGAAGTCAATCACGATGGCATTCCTTCCCGTACGAATATACTTCTTAGGAATCACGATATGCCCATTCACGAACATCCACTTGCATTCCTTCACCTTGCCGTCGCTGTATGGGGTCTTTCGATAGCTCACGCTATGCACCTTGCCGTCGCCGTATGGGTTCTTTCGATAGCCCACGCTATGCACCTTATCCGCACTCTCGTTGAAGTCAAGGATTACATCCATCGGTTCCTTAGCATCGAAGAACACCGTCTCCTTTCCCTCCACAGCCTCTTCCTTATTCTCCGGAATAGAGAACTCAAGAGCATAACGCAAATTACTTAGTGCCTGCTTGCGTTGCACGGCCAGTTCCCACGAGATGCCCTCGTCCAGCAAGTGCGACTGCGCAAAGGTGTTTGTGCAGAACAAAGATGCGAGAATCACGATAAAAATATGCGCAAAACGTAAATATCTCATTTGAACATAAAGCTTTAGCCTGTATCCTCCAGGCAATTATTAATAATGCAAAGGTACACAAAAGTTTCGGAAATGCAGAAATTTTAAACCAGAAATTTAGGATTGGCAGCATAGACTTCAAGGTTGATACTAAAAGAATTCGACGGAAAAATTTGCCAATAGAGAAAAAAAGCGTACCTTTGCGAAGGAAATAAGAATAACAGAAATGAGTACAAGAGAAGAGAAGATGGAGGCCTTTGGCCGTTTGCTGGACGTGATGGACACGCTGCGCGAGAAGTGCCCATGGGATGCCAAGCAGACCAACGAGAGCCTGCGCCCCAACACTATCGAGGAGTGCTTCGAGCTGTGCGACGCACTGATGAAAGAGGACAACAAGGAGATATGCAAGGAACTGGGCGACGTGCTACTGCATGTGGTATTCTATGCCAAGATAGGTAGCGAGAAGGGCGAGTTCGACATTGCCGATGTGTGCAACAAGCTGTGCGACAAGCTTATCTTCCGTCATCCGCATGTGTATAAGACCACACAAGCACAGACCCCCCAACCCCCTGAAGGGGGAGAACTGGATGGGGAATCGTCAGCTGCTCTCCCCCTTCAGGGGGTTGGGGGGTCTGGCCTTATCGAAGTCAACTCTGCCAACGACGTATCGCTTAACTGGGAGAAGATCAAGCAGATGGAGAAGGATGGCAACAAGACGGTACTCTCGGGCGTACCCAATGCCCTACCCTCGCTCATCAAGGCCTACCGCATACAGGACAAGGCCCGCAACGTGGGATTCGACTGGGACAAGCGCGAGGACGTGTGGGACAAGGTGCGCGAGGAGATGCAGGAACTGCAGGTGGAACTGGAGCGCGAGGACAAGGAGAAGAGCACGGATGAGTTCGGCGACTTCCTGTTCAGCCTTATCAACGCCGCACGCCTATACCACATCAATCCCGACAATGCCCTCGAGCGCACGAACAAGAAGTTCATCGCCCGCTTCAACTACGTGGAACAGAAGACCAAAGAGCAGGGTAAGGAACTGAAAGATATGACCTTGGCCGAGATGGACGCTTTGTGGAACGAGGCCAAAAAAGTACTGAAGAAATAAATTCGGCCTATCCAAAAGAGAATTGAAAAATGAATCAGGGGGTCTGACCCCATGATCCAAAAAAACAAAATGAATAAGGGGGGGCCAACCCCATGAACCAGAAACAAAACAAAACACCCCACTCAGAATCATGAAGAAACTACTTATTCTACCTTTAGCCCTTCTGGCCATGACGGCTTGCAAGAAGGAGGGCGCCAGCAGCAGCGAGAACAGCTTCCAGATAGTAGGCATGGAGAGCGACAGCACCAAGTACGGCATCTCAGAACGCGTACAGCGCGACTCACTGCTGTGGATACAGAACTACTCGGAACAGGGTATCAACGGAAACACCGACACGACATGGGTGAGCCTCGTAGGAGCACAGAGACTGGGTTCGCTGGAATCGGGACATAAGATTGCCCTTCTCTTTGCCGAAGGCAGCAAGAACAAGGCAAGACTCGTCATCGACATGACCGAGTTGGCTGGCCGTTGGGTTGAACCCGACGCTGTGGACGAGGGTATGATGCATGGCATCGAACTGCAGGATGGCGGTGCTGCCAGCAGCATAAACAGCCGAGCCGACTACTACACACAGTGGAGAATATATAATGGCAAACTGCTGATGACGAACTCCATAGACGGAAGAACATCGGAAGAGATGCCCAAGGACACCTTCCAGATCACCTACCTCTCGCAGGACTCTCTGCGACTGACGTCGACCATGAACAAATACTACTTCCGCCGCTCTAGCAGCGACCAGAACGACATTTCGCAAGAGTACGAAAGCTACTCATCACCCGACGCCAATGCCTTCGACCCCGAAGAGAGAGACCCCGACGGACTTGTTTCACCCGAGATTCCAGAATACGACAAGCCTTTCTAGGAAGGGGGGAGGTTGTGAAGTTAAAGGGTTAATGGGTTAAACGATTAAACGGCTAAACGACCAAACGGCTAAACGGTTAAACGATTAAACGACTAAACGAAAAAAAGCATCGCCCATGCCATCAACGGCAGAAGCGATGCAACACCTATATTCAAACTAAAACTTTACTAATTCCTTTTTGTTAATTGCCAAGGGACTTACTTTCCGCCAGGCCTACCGCCACGGTTATGTCCGCCTCCTCTGGCATTCGCCGACCAGCTGAGAATCTCACGGTGGAAGGCATCGTCGGCAAACATGATGTTCACAGCCTTCTTGGCACCCACCAGCTTGGCCATCTTGGCATAATATGTCTGCTCAAGTTTCGAAGAAGAGACATTCAATGCAGTTATCTGCTTCAGCAGTTCGCTGCAGTCCTTCTCATCACACTTCTTGAATGCATCCATCTTCAGTCCGCCTATCTGGCGCGTCAGCTCCATCTGCTTCTGTTTCATCTCGAAGAAGACGGGGAAGACGGCATCCGCCTCCTGCTGCGACAAGCATGCACGGTCCTTGATGAAGGTCTTCATCCTGTTCTGAAAATCTTCTGGATTGAAGCGAGGACGACCTCCATTCTGCTGCTGTGCCACGACGGGCAACATACAGAACAAGGAGAGCAATAATACGGTAATGTATCTTTTCATTCTCTTAATCAATAGTTTTCAGTCAAGTAAAGAGCAATCTCATTATTATTGACACCAGCATACTCAAGGGCATCGCTCAGATACTCCTCGTCATAGTACGCCTGTTCTGTCTCCTGAGCAGTTTCCGACTGTGCACTGGCCAACTGCGAGTTGGACTTGTTGCCCATTCGGGGAATCAAGAAAACACTGGTGCATACCAAAGCACCCACTACAGCCACTGCTGCATAGCGCCATACATGCAACATCGTGACACGCTTTGCTCGTCTTTGCTTTTCGGGCAGCTGCGACATCACACGATCGCACAGGTTATCGAAATAACCTTCTGGCACCTTGAAAGCATCCTGGGCTTGGCCCTGACGCTTCTCTTCGATGTATTGTTTCAGCTTTTCCTCTGTCATTTTTTTGTCTTTTATATATTAGACGTGATAAAATCGCAATAGTTTAATCGCCAAGACCAAAGAACTTGGAAATTTTTTGCACAGCGTGATGATAAGAGGCTTTCAGCGCTCCCACACTCGTCCCCAGCACCTGCGACATATCCTCGTATTTCATCTCGTCGTAATACTTCATGTTGAACACCAGCCTCTGCTTGTTGGGCAGCGAGGCTATGGCCTCTTGCAACTGGCGTTCCACCTCATCGCCGTCAAAGAACGGATCGCCCTCCAACTTAGCCGCTATGGACATCGTGCCGGGACTGTCCTCGTCATCGATGCTGGCGCAGAGATGCTTGTTCTTCTCCAGATGGTCAAGTGCCTCGTGCGACGCGATGCGATACAGCCACGTACCGAGGCTCGAGTCTCCACGAAACTTCTCTATTCCCTGCCATGCCTTGATGAAGGTATTCTGCAGCACGTCATCAGCATCCTCATGTATCAGCACCATGCGCCTCACCAGTCTGTACAGAGGTTCCTGGTACTTACGCACCATTTCCTCAAAAGCCGCACGCCGAGTGGACTCGTCGTGTAACCGTTTTATGAGTTGCTGTTCGTCAAGCTGCATATCTTATAGACACGAAAATAGATAGAAGGTTTAATATTCAGGATCGAATATCAAACAGGCCCATTAACACTTAATGGACACTTTGCGAACAATTTTGCCCACCTTGAAAATGTAGGGACCTTTGCTGAGCGATGTCTCGATGGTCTTATCGTTACTGTCAATGCGGTAACTTGCCACGACAACACCTGCCACATTATATATATTAAGCACACTACCGTTGGCACCGCACACACGTACCGTCCTGCCATTCACCGACAGTGTAGCCTCAACGGTTTCCGCCTCGGGACCGTCAAACATCTCTTCTGCCATCACCATGATGGGAGCACCCATCATCAGGACTGAGAGACTTAAGACTTTAAGTAGCTTGCGCATAGATTCGTACAACAATAGTTTTGATTAACACTTCGCAAAATTAAGCATTTTTACGCTTACAGCCAAAAAATATTGCCTAAAAAACCGAAAAACTTTTCAATTATGTGCTATTTGTCACTCAAACACCTCATTTTGCGGCTAAAAAGAGAAGAGCAAGAGGCTAAACGGTTAAACGGCTAAACGGTTAAACGGCTAAACGGTTAAACGGTTAAACGGTTAAACGGTTAAACGACTAAACGAATAAACGGCTAAACGACTAAACGACTAAACGGTTAAACGGCTAAACGGTTAATCGACTAAACATCCCACACCTGCCCCTCGTTCGAGAGGAAGCTGTTGGCGAATACCTCCTTTGCCTCTGCCAGATGCATCTTCTCGTCCTTGACACGGCCTGAGTAATGTCCCACGAGCAAGCGTCCTGCACCCGCAGCCTCGGCTACCATGGCTGCCTGACGAGCCGTGGAATGACAGGTCTGCTGAGCACGCTTGGCGTACCCCTCGCCGAAGGTCGCTTCATGAAACAGCAGGTTGACACCTTTCAGCCACTGAGCCAGCCTGGGCATATACTGTGTGTCGGAACAATAGGCATAGCTGCGAGGTGGATCGGCAGGACGCGTAAGACGCGAATTGGGAATCACATCGCCATCAGGCGTTGTCCAGTCCATACCGGCTTTGATATTATTCACCTGACTGACGGGAATATCATAGGCCTGAAGCATCTCGGGACGGATATGAGGCAGCAGGGGCTTCTCCTTAAAGAGGAAACCGGCACAAGGCACACGATGCTTGAGGGGCAGACTCCACACCTCGACGCTACGATCTTCGTAGACCATCTGATGCTGCGTGGTATCTACTTCATGGAAGAACACGTCATAGTCCATATCCTGGCAGAAGTGCGTGAGAATACAATCCACGAAAGGCTTAAGGCCGGCAGGCGCATGAATATGCAGGTCGGCGGTACGCCCCAGCAGTCCCATGGTGGAGATAAGTCCGGGCAGACCGAAGCAATGATCGCCATGGATATGACTGATAAAGATATGATTGAGTCGGCTCATGCCAAGCCCTACCCTAGCCCACTGCATCTGCGCACCCTCGCCGCAGTCTATCATGAAGAGTTTGTTGCGTATGTCCAGCACCTGGCACGTAGGCAGGTGACCGTTGGAAGGCTTCGCACTTCCGCAACCGAGAATATGTAGTTTGAATGGTTCCACCTTATTTTAATTCATAATTCATAATGCATAATTCATAATTAGGCTGCGCGATGCGTCGTCTAATTAAAAATTAAGAGAGAAGAAAGAAGAATTAGGCTGCGCACGGAACACATTTCTGCTCTCGTGCCCCATCCTAAATCCTTCCCATTAAAAAAACACAATCCATAATCAGGACAAGCCTTGGCAAGCCTGATTATGAATTGTGATTTATTGATTATGAATCAGGGAGATTACTCACCCTTCTCCATCTTAGCCTTCAATGCAGCCAGTGCATCGATGTCACCGAGAGTGGTGCTAGCAGCTACGTTGTTAACTGCGGGAGCTGCCTCCTTCTTCTCAGCACGACGAGGAGCCTGTGCCTTCTTCTCAGCACGCTCAGCACGCTGAACATCTTCGTAGATGCGGCTGTGTGAGAGGATGATGCGCTTGCTGTCCTTGTTGAACTCGATTACCTTGAACTCGAGCTTCTCGTTCAGCTGAGCCTGAGTGCCATCCTCCTTAACGAGGTGCTTGGGAGTAGCGAAGCCCTCAACACCATACTGGAGCTGAACAACTGCACCCTTGTCCATCATATCGATGATAGTACCCTCGTGAACGCTGCCCTGAGTGAATACGGTCTCGAATACATCCCAAGGATTCTCCTCGAGCTGCTTGTGACCGAGGCTCAGACGACGGTTCTGCTTGTCGATGTCGAGAACGACAACCTCGATGGGAGCACCAATCTGGGTGAACTCGCTGGGGTGCTTAACCTTCTTGGTCCATGAGAGGTCGCTGATGTGGATCAAGCCGTCAACACCCTCCTCGATCTCAACGAATACACCGAAGTTGGTGAAGTTGCGAACCTTAGCGGTGTGCTTGCTGCCAACAGGATACTTCTCCTCGATGTTCTCCCAGGGATCAGCCTTAAGCTGCTTGATACCCAGAGACATCTTGCGCTCCTCGCGGTCGAGAGTCAGGATGACAGCCTCTACCTCGTCGCCAACCTTCATGAAGTCCTGAGCGCAGCGCAGGTGCTGGCTCCAGCTCATCTCTGATACGTGGATCAGACCCTCTACGCCGGGAGCAATCTCGATGAATGCACCGTAGTCGGCCATAACGACAACCTTACCCTTAACGTGGTCACCAACCTTGAGGTCAGCATCCAAAGCATCCCAGGGATGAGGAGTGAGCTGCTTCAGACCGAGAGCGATACGCTTCTTCTCGTTATCGAAGTCGAGGATGACAACGTTGATCTTCTGGTCGAGCTCAACAACCTCCTTAGGATCGCTTACGCGGCCCCAGCTGAGGTCGGTGATGTGAACGAGACCGTCAACGCCACCCAAGTCGATGAATACACCGTAGGTAGTGATGTTCTTAACGGTACCCTCGAGTACCTGACCCTTCTCAAGGCGAGAGATGATCTCCTTCTTCTGCTGCTCGAGCTCAGCCTCGATGAGAGCCTTGTGGCTGACAACCACGTTCTTGAACTCCTGGTTGATCTTAACAACCTTGAACTCCATGGTCTTGCCAACGAATATATCATAGTCGCGGATGGGCTTAACGTCGATCTGGCTACCGGGCAAGAAGGCCTCGATACCGAATACGTCAACGATCATACCACCCTTGGTGCGGCACTTGATGTAACCCTTGATGATCTCCTCGTTCTCCATAGCGGCGTTAACACGATCCCATGAGCGGCTAGCACGAGCCTTCTTGTGAGAAAGTACCAACTGACCCTTCTTGTCCTCCTGGTTCTCGATGTAAACCTCAACGGTATCACCGATCTTCAGTTCGGGATTGTAACGGAACTCGCTAACGGGGATGATACCATCGCTCTTGAAACCGATGTTAACAACAACCTCGCGCTTGTTGATAGAGATAACGGTACCGTCTACTACCTCGTAGTCGTTTACCTTGTTCAGAGTGCCATCATAAGCGGCTTCCTGAGCCTCGTGGCTCACCTCAGTGTTTACAGTGCCATTGGCGTATGCTTCCCAATCGAAGTCAGCCAAAGGTGCGACATTTTTGTAATCTGCCATGTTAATTAATTGTTTTTTAATAAATTAATAGAGTTAGACTTTATGTTGACTATAAATCCGGCTGCAAAGGTACTGCTTTTTTGCGAAATAGCCAAAATATTTGGGAATTTTATTAGTGTAGAGTTTAGAGTTTAGAGTGTAGAGTAGTTTATTAGTTTAGAGTGTAGAGTTTAGAGTGTAGAGTAGTTTATTAGTTTAGAGTTTAGAGGTTAGAGGTTAGAGTGTAGAGTAGTTGACAGTTCAGAGGTTAGAATGTGGAGTTTAGAGTGGCTGCACCAAACATACACTCAGTACTAACAAACTACTCTACACTCTACACTTCCAACTACTCTACACTTATCTCAACTACTCTAAACTCTAAACTCTAAACTTTCAACTACTCTAAACTCTACACTCTACACTTTCAACTACTCTAAACTCTACACTCTACACTAACGAACCATATACTTCTTTCGTCCGATGATGTATGCACCCTGCTGAGGCAGACGGAAGTGTGTAGTGCCGGGAACAGCCTCGTGGCGTAGTACCAGCTGACCGCCCACCATGTAGACGTCGAGTATTCGAGTATCCTCGTACGACGACGTTACCGTGACATTCAGTCCGTCGATGCTGATGTCGAAGACAGGACGGTTGTCATTAGCATTAGGTTCGTTGGGTTCGAACGGCTGATCACCCTTGCCAGGCTCAGAGATGACGTATCTCTTGACAGGGCTTGACACAGCTCCCAGGTAGGTACGGAATGGCAAAACATAGCCATCATTGTAAGACACTGGAACAGATTCAAATGCAGTACCATCCTTGTTGATACCCAGTTGGTCTGCCATGTGCAGGAAGGTACCCCAATGAACGTTGCTTGCGCCCAAATCAGTCATTGCCTCATTATCATCGCTCACCTTTATGGTAGTGGCAACAATATCAGGATCATCAGAATTCACCTCGAAGGTTGCCTTCTGCTTATAAGACTCGTTAACATATTTATCCGTCTTATAATACGACTCCATAGAGAACTCATAGAAGTCATCACCGGGGAATGCAACGATATAGGGCACATCAGCTGCGAGATGAACATAATCCTTGAAGGTGTGATCCTCGGCGTACCACGCTAAGTCATGCTTTTCCATCTCATCATCAAACTCATCCTCACGTGTGTCTAAATGATTATTGTAGTCAAAGAGCGAGGTGAAGTATTTATTCTTCGGATAAGTATATTCAGTACCACTCTGCTTAGTGTCCATGAAATTACCGCTACCACTCACAGCCGGACGAGCGAAGGTTGCATTAGCGCCATCGACAGCAGTAAGACCACGGAGCCAGTATTCGTGGTGCCGTTCGTCATCACCATAGAAGTGGCTGATCTCACCATTCTTCTCTGCCGTCACCTTGGTGGCGGTGAAGGGCAGCACGATGCCTTCCCATGCAGAACCAGCACCATAGCCTCCACCCACATTGCGGTAGGCCTGAGGCAGACGCTCGTACCAGGCACGCTTGTTGACATTGAATGCAATAGGAGCATTGAAGTCCTGCTTGTCAACAAGGTGGAAGTAGTCGGTGCTGTATGTGGCAGGATCGCTACCCTTCACAATGTTGTGATACTGAACGTCAGACTCAAGCCTGTTGTTGACATCAGTGTAGGCAAATGCAGACTCACCATTATTATATACCAACAGGTTCTGGGTGACGGCACCGTAGTTTGAATTATCATATGCACGCGTTGTACCATTTTCATTGTAGTTTCTGTTGCTCATCACATTGAATGACGTAAGATTGAGAACACCTGAGTTATCCTTAGGCACATCCATTGGCATTGGGTAGAACATCTTTTCCTTGACAGCACCATCACCACCCACCATTCCAGCAGCCCAAGTGTGATTAGCATCATGAGCTCCGATAAAGTCGACAGCCGTCAGTTCCTTATGCAATGCCCATGCTGCACGATTGAAGTGGAAGGCATCATCCTTCTTCGACTGATAGAAGCCGTATGTACGCCATACGCGGTTGGCCTGGTCGTTGACGTTATGGGTAACGACAGGCATACCACCATCATTATTCGAATTACCAGGCATGCTTGCATTGGCACTTGCACTGATAACTGCAGGCAGGCTTGTACCTACTGTACCTGCGGCAGCCGTAACAGCCGAAACATTCAAAGTTTGACCGAAGAATATGTAGTCATTCTTCTTGGTGGCAAGACCCTCTTCAGTGCTGTTCACCTTCACTTCATCAATGAGAGGACGGAACTCACTCACCATGCGCGGCTTAGCCGCAGTCTTGGTCTTCTGAGCGTCAGTAAGGGCTGCGAAAGCGGCAGCATCAAGCGATGTACCCTTTGCTGTATTATATTCTCCCACATTAGCATAAAGCACTGCCGGTACTGCTTCCGTGTAGTATGCACGAGGCTCGTCCACACGATGTGACAGAACACGATTCTCTTCGTCATATTCATACCAGTGGTTGCTGATAGCATCAGGAGCTGACACCATGTCATTGTCGAAGCCCCATTGATAATTTGGCTCCTGCTGATTACGGAGATACTCTGTCTCAGTTTCATCCTTCAGACGATATAGAGCTAGACGGTATTCACCATCACCATAGAGGTCTTCCACATAACCAGAGTGATTGTGAGTATCATTGTTAGTGCTTTCACTGACTTCATGTACTCCACGGTCAAGTCGCTCAGCGAGGTAGTACTCGTTGAGGTCGTATGCCACACGTCCGTAGCGCCAGTCGTCGTCGGTGTAGGTGTTGCCTGCTCCATCGGCTGTAGTACCAACTGCGGTACCATCCATGCGGTAGACGGTCTTGTTGGCGTAGGTGTAGCAGTTGCTGTATGCTGCAGGCACTTCGGTGCTTACAATCTTACCCTCTGGCAAGCCGAGGTTGTAGATGTGGGCGCCATTTGCAGCATCAATGCTTCTGAACAGAGCCTTGTTGCCCAGTCCGTTGATAACGTGACCATTGCCATGGAGCGCACCCATGAATTTAGTGATGGGAGTCCAGTCGTTAGGTACGGTGATGTCAGCCAGCAGGAAGAAGTCGATGCCGTTACCGTAGTCTGTAGCCGGCAGAACCACTCTGCCTGCACTGTTGGTACGATTGGCAGTGCGTTCTACGAAGTTCTTGAATTCAACCAAATCGTTCTGGTTCTGGATGTAGACGCGTGGACGCTTGTGCTGGTTTGCCCATTGCTTGCGCATCTTCTCGTTTTCTGCCTGTACGGCGGTTAGCTCATCGCCTTCAAGACCATCCTCGCTCTGCAAAGGAGCTTTATCCATCATCTCCAGCACAGCCTCACGTAGCTTGATGTCATCCTTCCTGTCGGTCTCCACATTAGCCTTAAGCATACGGTGGTAGTTGTGTACGAGCAGGGTGTCCATCGGATAGGCTGTCGTCACGAATATCTCGTTGATGTTGGCCACAGTGTAGGCATACTGAGCCACATAACCATTCATGAAGTAGTATGCAGGTATGTAGTAGTCGGGTTTGTTGGTATCCTCGGTATCGTGATACATACCATCGCGCACAGCACTGCCAATGGGAGTCATGTAGTGATCCTCGTCAGCCTTGTCTACCCACGGATTGTACGGGTAGTAGAAGTTACGGGTATTCTCATCATAGTATCTGCTGACAATAGGAGTACCTTCAGCATCAACTCCAGGAACGTCCTTGGTACCTGTGGGGTCGAGAAGCTCCCAGTGATAGCCTTCGGGCGAACTGTCTGCCACCTTCTTACCAGGACCGATAATCCAGAAGTTGCCGTTATGGCGCAGACTGACAGGGTCAGTATCAATTTTTATATTATTATGACGCAGACGAATCATCTCACCAGGCAGAGCACAGTTCAAGATATTGATATTACCCTTATGGCTGGGACCCTTCAGATAGTTGATAGTGATGGTGAGATTATACTCGTAGAAACGTGTCTTTGCATTCGGACGGAGGTAGTATAGGTTAGCCTTTTCTTCATCTGTGAGCGCGTTGAACTCATCGCGAGTGAGAGGTCGGATAGTCCAGTCACCAGTATTGTCATCTCCTTCGAACTTGTCGTAGTCTTTTTCTGCTAAAGTTCCGATATTGTCAGGATTACCACTTGTATTCAAAGTGAAGTAATAGCGGTCAGACATGAACGAACCATCGCCCACCTTGAGCATCTTGGCGGATGCCTTGGTATAGAGTATAGCACCGTTGTTGTACTGGGTTTGGGCTTCTGATTGATTAAGTGCAATATAGTCACCGTTGAAGTCGAGAACGCTATACTTATTATCAGGGAATTCAGTAAGGTCGGGAACGTCTGTCGTTCCTTTCTTCGGTACGGGCTCGTATGCATCGTACACATACTGACCTCTTTCGTTCACAACCGGTGTGGTGAGCACGAGCAAAGCCTGGCAAGGTTCTGACAGATATTTGTCCTTGTAGGTTGTAGTCTCGTCAAACATACCGTTGTTCTTCACAACGTCCTTCAGCTGGAGAGAGATGAGAGGTTCATTATAAGGAATCGTACCATCAAGCACATAATTCTGTTCCTCATACTTTTTGACATCAACAGTACCTCCCTTGCCATCGTCTTCTGGCACCATTGTAAACTTATCCTGTATGAGGGACTCATAGTGAGGAACGGTTACCATAGCGTCACCCTTCTCAGTCGTAGATGAGTAGACATCCCTGTCTGAGACACTGAGGCTGAGGTTGTAGAAGGGGTTGTTGAAGTCAACGCTACGTGAACGCTCGTTCCAGTAAGCACGCCTGTCATCATCATGGTTACCTGTGCCGTCATGTACGCTGCAAGTGCCTTCTACGCAATATGACAGCAGCTCAGCGGCTGTCGGTTCCTTCCAACGATCACTATTATATTCTCCAGATAAGAACTTGTTGTCAATGTCACAATCTTTTTGTTTCTCAGTGCTCGAATGACGGCCGAGGAAGTGGAAGTTCTGTACTGTCACATCCTGGCCAGCCTTGGCACCAGGCATAAAGATAAGGTGCGAACTGTTCTCCATATTGAAGTAGCGAACATCATTGTCGTAGGTGTAGCCGGTAATGTTAACATTGTAGAAATAGCGGAAACCGGTGACATACCAGTAATGGCCCTCCGAGAAGTCACGTTTCTCGCTCGAGTAGGCAGTTGGGAAACAGTTGTCCACCACCTTACGTGTCTCGTTGGCAGGGAACACGAAGTTACCCGATGTCTCGAGGAATGAGTGCACAGAATTGCCTTCCGAATCCTTTACATCATTTTCACCATCCTTGGCTATCTCTTCGTGGATGTTCTGTGCATAGGCATAACCACCCGCCTCACCGTTACGTGTACCGATAAGGTCGATTTCAAAGACACCTTTGACAGGTCCCCAGTAGGGATGAGAACCCGTATTGTCATAATAGTTGTTTTGAACGGTAAGGGCATAGCCAGAGAACACACCGAACATATTCTTCGACGTGGCCGAGTTACGCAACTGGAACAGCTTTTCGTTCTTGACCTGCGCAATGACGTTGTCATAGTAATCCGACTTGCCCAACCCGATCTTGTACTCATTCAGGTACCATCTCTTCACATCATAATAGCCTGTTACGTCATCAAAATGTGTCTGGGCAACGCCATGATCATTTTCAGAACCCTCAACGTCCATTCCGTTTACAACTACCTCACCATGCTTATTATGGTAATATGCATTTTCAGTCAGAGGATTTGTACTATTCACAGGCTTGAAGTCCACATTCGACCGGATGGCAGCCAAGTCGAACTGTGCATTACTCAATCCGATGTAGTTACGCGAGAACTTCAGGTTCTTTGGCAGGTAGTCGTACCTTTGGTCGATGGAGCTCTCCATTACAATCTCCGACACACGGGCGATGGAGTAGGAGGCAGCGGTTGGCATCTGTCCCTCTGCCGATGCATAGTCACGGTCACCCAGCAGCGAGATACAGCAGTCCTTGAAGCGGGAAATGTCGAATCGGTGGATGCAGTTCATCAGCTTGGGTTCCTCCGGTGTAGAACCATTGTAGCCATAACCGATAGCCTCGCAGGTACGGAATCCCTCGGAGAGGGAGAGGCGACCGTCGCCGTACACACCACCCTCACCTACGAAGTTGTAGTACTGGTGCTGATCCGATGCCTGCTTGAATGCCTCGTACGACATCTTCATGTACGAACCAGAGGGTGCGTCCTTGTCCAAAGAGTGGACGGAACAATAGTCCGCTCCATATCTCTCCTCGTTGGTCATTTCATAGAACAGACCGAAGAGGTCGTCACCCGTAGAGGTTGACACTGGGTCGAGCGAACGTGAAGAGATATTGATGTGGTCTTTGTTGCGCTGACCTTCTGTCGTGATGACGTTTGGATTGCTGCCATCTCTTGTTGACATGGCGGCAAGAGCAGACTCACCATCCGCCACAGCCTGTTTCTCATAGTCACCGCTGATGTCACCCAGCATAACGAAGGTGTTGCCGCCGTAGTGGTTGAAGAGGCGTGGGTCAACAACATGGTATGTATCTTCAATCTGTGTGTTTGAGAACCTATAGGTACGGTCATCACCTTCCTTGGGGATGTCTGTGTATTTCTTCACGGTGAAGGGGTCGGAGTTCTCACCGTTCATAATGGCGTAGCCACCACCATAGATAGCCTTGTCGATATGGATATTGATATTGCTCCAGTTGTTGAACTTCTCTGGCTCGGTAGTCTTATACTCCTCACCCGGAATACTGTGTTCCATCGTAAAGAGAGCAGCCTTTTTAGCATCATCCAGCGGTGTTTCAGTCCAGCTTACATTACCACCCTCGTCCATCTCCTCAGTTATCTCAGCCACGATTTCGTCATACACCACTCTTGGTACAAGGTCACCTTCGGTGTAGTAAACCTCCGTGCGGATAATCTTGTTGCCGTTCTCATCGCGATAGTCGGCATGATCTGAGCTGTTATCGGTACGGACCAGTTTGAACACACCCGTCTTATTGGCACGGTAGTAACGAGCGGGATAGCCCACCATGGTCTGGGCATTGCCGTAGAGCGAGCCTTTGAAGGATGCACCTACGATACAACCAGCCACACGTCCGTTGTACATACGCACGTTGGTGTTACCCACAATGTTACCCTGACAACCACCACCGAAGAGGAAGTTGCACGACGAACCGGTCACGATAAACTGTGTCTCATGTGCTGCAAGTACACTCTCGTGTTCATCGGTGTTATTACCCAGACGCACCTCGGTATCACCATACACCCATGTATTAGGACCATAACCACCACCATACACGCTTGCCACACTGTTGGTGCGTTCCGCGTTCGGGTCTTCGTTTCGCGAGTTTGCTGCCTTCAGTTTCTCTACATTAAGTCCTCCACCAGCAGTACCCGCACTGTGCAGCATATTGCTGAATACCTCTACGAGGATGTCACCACGAACGGTTCCACTTTCATAGCAACCGCCAAACACATTACATGCCTCAAGGTATTCGCCAGCAGTCTCTTCGATGCGGAATTTGTTACGAAGCGTTAGATGAATCTGTGGCACACGATTCAAACCTACATGATGAGTACCAAGCAGGTATCCACCTTCGTGAGTCTTCGACTTTTGTACGCCATTAGAGTCATACTCACCATCGAGCAAAAACTTATAGTTGGCATTGTTACAACCGCCCACAATCTTGTCGGTAATGGTAAGTCCCTCGGGGAAGTTGACGTGGAAATTGGTCTCGGTATTCATATTACCACGGTTACCACCACAGCAGAAGGTGCCAAGTTCGGTATCCTCAAAATCGGTTGTCTTTGCGTATGATGCCTCTCCCGACGCCACCTTCACAGAGTTGTTCTGTTCGTTCCAAGTAAACTCAGGCATGAAGTCCATCTCGACGGGTAAGAAATAAAGGTCGAGCAAAGTCTTGAAGATGTCAGGACGCTTATCTGCAGCAACAGGCAGGAAGTCATTGGAGATGTCGATGTTACGCACATCTTCCCAGTCAATGGTCGACTTAAGCTGCAAACCGTTCAATGCCTCGAAGTTAGCGATGAAGTAGTTCTCTGTATTGAAGAGTTCCTGACCATCAGAACCGAAGAACAAGGAATTGGCTCTGACATGGCTGCCCAGATTCATCTTCACACCATAGTCGGGCGTAACACCATCATCCTTCAACGCAAACGTAGATACCGTGGCAGAGTTGCCACCACCGAAGATAGAACTCTTCACTACAAGACGATCCGTCTCAGAGTTACCCTTGATGTCCATTTTCACTTTCGACACGCCAGGACGATACGAAGTGATGTCCACAATCTTTTGGGCAGACGACATAGCACCGAGCGATGGGAAGTTGGTCTGACGCACAGGAGTCAGGTAAACGGTCTCTACCGCATTACGACCGCCCACAGTGAAATGATAGTCTTCCAGAGGGGTTACCTTGGTAACATCCTGATCCAGCTTGTACTGATAGTTACCATTACCACTACCATAGACGTTGCCGCACACGGTGCCGCCATACAGTTTCATCACCACGCCATCGCAGCCTGGTGTAGGAGTGATAGCACCAAATTCATCCTCGGTACCACCTACCAAACCCGATACGTCGTTGGCACCATACACATTCTTCAGAATGACAATCTGCTTGTTGCTCGCTGCTATTTCACTCGGCAAACCTTCCTGTCCGACGTTGACAAGTGCATTCGTCCGCACGTCACCCATCATGCCGCCGCCGTATACATCTTCTATATTACCTTGTTTAATATCTACCTTTGTGCCGCCCACCGTAGCATAGTATGCACCACCGAAGACGTTACGCATAAAGGTATTGCCATTAATCTCGACATTACATGTATTAGTCACACTACCCTCGTAGCCACCGCCGATGACATCAAGCAGCGACTGACGATCGAGGAATACGCTTGAGAGATTGCTGGTACTCTGGTAGTTACTTGGCTTATATTCATCACCAGCACCTTGTGCCTCCATAGCTATATTCACATGAGTGTCATTAGCCACTTCAGTCTTGCCACCATAGCCACCACCGAAGACTGAGAAGTATGGTGATGCATGCTTGTTGTGGATGTTCTTCCACTCATTCTCGGTAAAGAAGTTCGCTGTTTCCTTGTGGCCAAGGCTGGTTGCTTCAGGCAGGAGTCCCTTGGTCATATCCACCCAGGTATCGTTACCCACGGTGCAAGCAACGTTACCGCCACCATAGATGTTGTGGCTAATGAAGAATTTGTTGGTTGTTGGGTCGTACTGAGATGAGTATTTATTATCCTTGTCATCCTTGTTTATGGGAGCCCAACTACGCTCAACCTCATTCCACATCTGCGACAGGCAGTACTGACCGCCAGTAATCTGTACGTTGGTGTTCTGGGTTACGTTGGCTGCAGTAATTACCTCTTCATCCATTCCCGTACCCAGGTTATAACGAGAGCCCACATTTCCGAGTCCTCCGCCATAGACGTTACTACCTAACCAGCCACCCTCAATCTCTACCAGCGTATTACCTTTGACGATACCATTACGACCGCCGCCATAAACATCCTTCCATAGCCAAGTTGAGTTTCCTCCATCCGTTTTTGGCTGACTGATAACAAGTTGCGTATTACCATACACCGCTCCGAGGTTGGCATAGTTATTACAGTTCTCGCTTCTACGACCCGAACCACCTGCGAATACGTCACCGAATACACAACCAGCATCGACTGTTACCTTGGTACGAAGTTTTTCCTCGTTTGCTACATCCTTAACATCAGTAGATTGCATGTTTGTTGTTACAGCATCGACATCCTGTCCCACATTGGCAACGTCACCGCCACCGAACACACGTCCATAGACGAGTGTCTGTGTAGGCTGGTTATTGGTAGCATGCACATGTACATTTGTTTTGCCTTTCACGAGTGCCATATTAGGGAAGTCAACGTACTTGCCATCATTGCCAGCGGGCTTCGACTCCACTCCTGCACCACCACCGAATACATCCTTAACAACTACGCCATATTCCACATTCACATTGGTGTTTCCACCTACCTGTCCATAGGTCTTTCCATCGGCTGCCGCCTGGTCAAGAGAAGCCAGTTCGGTTTCAGTTGGTCGCAGACCGATACCACCACCGAATATACGCAAAGCACCAGAGCGCTTTTCAAGGCTTACGCTGGTATTGCCAGCCACA
>JAGHUS010000196.1 GCA_018064685.1 Bacteroidales bacterium
ATGTATAATCATTCATTGTCCTTTCGGACTCTCTCACTCCAGTGAGCTGCTTCCGAGAGTTGAACTCGGGACCTCATCCTTACCAAGGATGCGCTCTACCACTGAGCTAAAGCAGCAACACTATTGTTTAGAGCGGAAAACGGGGCTCAAACCCGCGACCCCCAGCTTGGAAGGCTAGTGCTCTATCAACTGAGCTATTTCCGCATATTTGAGGTTTCAGGTTGTAGGTTTCAGGTTTTACTCTCAACTACTCTAAACACTAAACTCTACACTCTCAACTCTCGTGGGTAGAGATGGATTCGAACCACCGAAGGCGTAAGCCAGCAGATTTACAGTCTGCCCCATTTGGCCACTCTGGTATCTACCCTTTAATTTAGCTTCATTTTGCAGCCGAGCAGCATTACGTTGCTAAATCGGCTGCAAAATTAGGCATATTTTTTTAATCACCAAAACTTTTTGGATTATTTTTAGCGATTTTTCTGCTTTTCTTTGTATTTTTCCAGTTGTCTGGTCAAAATACTACAACATTCGTCTATTCCTTCTTCAAATGTGTCGCAAACCTTTTCCGCTCTCAATTCGCTGCCGGGCACTGCTACCACGATGGCAGTCTGTTTGTTCATTGCGGTCTCAGGCTTTACGACCTTCAACGACACCTCTACCTTTCTTATTTCGTCACTGAACTTTTCTAGTTTCGAGACTTTCTTCTGGATAAAATCCTGCAGTTTCTCTGTTGCCTCGAAGTGGATTGCCTGAATTTTAATCTCCATAATCGTTGCGTTTTTACGCCCTGGGATGGGCTTGGTTATACATCTGTTTTAATTCCTCGAGTGTGGCATGTGTGTAGATCTCGGTTGTAGCGAGACTCTCATGCCCCAGCAGTTCTTTTACAGATTGTAAATCAGCATTGTGATTGAGCATCGACGTGGCGAAACTGTGTCGCAAGGTGTGCGGAGAACGACGTTTAGCAGTCGTCACCAGCGAGAGATATTCTTTCACTCTCTGCTCCACCTTTCCCCTAGCAATGCGTCTTCCGCTTGCAGGCTCCACGAATAATGCCGTCTCACTGTCACGAACCGTCTCCAAGCAGCCTCGCAAGGCGATGTACGCGTGCATTGCGTCGTGCAGTTCATCCCCGAAAGGAATGATGCGCTGCTTGTTGCGCTTTCCCGTCACCTTAAGCTGCCTTTGCGCCATGTCCACGTCAGCGACGTCCAGACCGACGAGTTCTGCCAGACGGACGCCTGTGCTATAGAACGTAAGCAGGATGAGGTGATCTCGTTTCCCCTCAAAGTCATCGGGAAAGAAGTTACCATCGAGCAGACGGTCCATCTCCGATTCTTTGACAAAGGAAGGAAGATTCTTCTCCTTCTTGGGTCCCTGCAGGTTGTGCACCGGGTCGCGGTCGACCTTTCCCATCCTCAGCAGGAACTTGTAGAACGAGCGCAAAGCACTGAGTTCGTGGTTCACGGTCTTGGGGTTCAGTCCCCGGTCCATCTCTTTAATGATCCAGTTTCTGACCACATCGGCCGTGAGTGTTTGCCAGTTCAGTGGCTCTTCAAGACTGTCAAGATAAGACTTGATGGCCATCAGGTCCTTCTTGTATGGAATGACTGTCCGCTCAGAATAGTTCTTCTCATTTCTGAGGTAGTTTTCAAAAGCGATCAAATCCTCCATTTTGCCTGAATACTGATTTCAGCAACGAAATTAAGGATTTTTTTCGACAACTCCAAGAAATTGTTCAAAAAAAATGTTAATCTTCTACTCTGTGCAGCTTCTGTACGTATACAGCGTGCTCCATAGCGAGTCTTTTCTTCACTGAGGGCTTGTCAAACTGCTGACGTGCGCGGAGTTCCTTAACGACACCAGTCTTCTCATACTTACGCTTGAATTTCTTCAGAGCTCTCTCAATGTTCTCGCCTTCTTTTACAGGTACTACAATCATTGTTGTTTTTAATTAGTTAATAAAACGTTAATAGGCCTAGTTGGCCAAAATGCGGCGCAAAATTACTACAACTTTTTGAAACTGCCAAACATTTTCCTCTTTTTTTCCTTCAAAACACTATGAGAAGGGGGTTTTACGGTTATATGGTTATTAGGTTTTGGGTTTTAGGTTTTAGGTTTTAGTTTTTTTTCGGTTATTCGGTTATTCGGTTATACGGTTATTCGGTTTTACGGTTATAGGTTATATGGTTTTACGGAAGTTACATTTTGACAGATTATCTTTGTAGCGTGTCTGGTATAATCCTAAAACCCAAAACCTAAAACCTAAAACCTAAAACCATATTATATATACGTGCGCGTGCGAGTCCCATTGCAGCATTGCCCCGTAACACATCGACCGGAACTCACCCTCCCCTCACACTACTATCAGCAGTACGGCTGTCCAGTGGGCGATGGCTCCCAGCAGAACAAAGACATGCCATACAGCATGAAAGTTCCGCTTGCTGTCGTGGCGGAAGAAATAAGTGCCAGCGGTATAGAGCACTGCCTCGGCCATGATGCACGAGAACACCGACACAGGGAGCGCCTCCAGCATCTGCGGGATGATGATCACGCCCACCCAGCCCATGGTCAGATACAGACAGAGAGACAGACTGGGGTGCTTGCCAATAGCAAAAATCTTGTAGAACGTACCACCGATTGCCACAGCCCACAACACTCCGAACACCGTCCAGCCAAGCCATCCACCTATCACACCCACACAAATCGGTGTGTACGAACAGGCTATCATGACATAGATGCTGATGTGGTCCAGCTTGCGCAACACACGCTTGGCAGCCCCCTCCGGCACCCAGTGATAGATGGTGCTGGACAGGAACATGAGAAACATACCCACCACGAAGAAGATGATTCCGAAGGCCATCTGCCAACCTTTCTCCACAGCGGGCCATGCCATCCACATGGACGACAGCGCAAAGACCGCCCCGACGAGGTGCGTCCAGGTATTTCCTTTCTCGTTGATTCCCAGCATGGCGTTAATGCAGAATAGCGTCCCTCACCTTGTCCGAGAGAGCCTCGTACGATTCGCCTTCCACCGGAGTCACCGGAGCAAGATACTCTACGGTTATCTTGTTCCAACCGGGGAAGTGCTTGCCACGCGGCAAAGCCTCGTATGCACCCGAGATGCGAACAGGAAGCACAGGCACCTTCAGTTCGCAGCTCAGTATGGCGAAGGTCTTCTTGAACTCCTTCACGCTACCGTCATGCGTACGTGTTCCTTCGGGGAATATCACAATATTCTTACCCCGCTTGAGCACCTCGGCAAGCTTCAGGATGGAGTCCTTCAGGTTATGACGCTCCATGACGATGACATTGTTATGTCGTGCCATATACTTACGGAAGGCACTCTTCACGTGATCCTCCGTTGCATAGAAATAGCTGCTTCTGAGCGTCTTGCGGTTAAGTCCCGACACACAGACGGGTCCGTCGACGTAGCTCTGGTGATTAGGCGCCAGGATAAAGGGTCCCGAAGCGGGAATATTCTCTTTGCCTTTAATCTCCAGGCGGTTATGCAGGCGGAAGAACCACTTGAACATCTTGATATGAGCCGCAAACATGCACGACGTAGAAGGCATCTGCAGATTGGACGAGTTCTCGACCATTATGCTATGCCAGTCCACAGCCTCCATCTTCATGCGCGTCTTGCTCTTGGCAATAAACTCCGCTATCTCCTTGATGTCGTGATAGGCAGCAAAGGCGTCAGTCTTTATCTCCACGCCGAACGTCTGTTCGATGAATCCCTGCAGCTCCACCTTGTCCAGCGAGTCGAAGGCAAGATCCGTCTCCAGATGGTCGGTAGGCTTCACACGCAGCTTCTTGCCGGCCTCGATGTAGTCGCGCAGCAGCCTGTACTCCTCCAGGTCTACCTCCTCTATCACCTCCTCTGGCTGGCTGTCAGCCTGCCTGCCGTTCTCTATGATAGCCTTCAGTTTGAAACGCTGCAGTTTGTCCAGCTTCGTACGGGGCAGTTCACCACGATACACAAACAGACTCATGATCTTCTTGTAGTTCGTCACCGTACTGTTGTAAGGCTCTATCACCATCCTCTTCAGCGCCTCCTCCACTTCGGCGTCCGACAACTGGCGAGCCCACTCCTCCTGTGGCACGATGATGGCTCGCAGCATGTCGCCATCCTGCGTCACCGCCACCTCCTTCACCATGTTGTCATACTTCTCCAGCTTGTACTCTATCTCATTGGGCTGCACATTCTTACCGTTCGACAGTACGATGATCTCCTTCGAACGTCCCGTGATGTGTATCCTGCCCTGCTCGTCCAGATAGCCCAGGTCGCCCGTATGCACGTACCCGTCCTTATCTATCACCTGGGCCGTCTCCTCCGGCCGGTTGTAGTAGCCCAGCATCACGTTGGGACCCTTGACGCATATCTCATCGTTCACTATCTTCACCTCCACCGTCGACATAGGCAGACCCACGCACCCCGGGATGATATCACCAGGGCGGGTGAAGGAGATGATCGGCGCCGTCTCGGTCATGCCGTAACCCTCCAGCATCGGGATGCCCAATGTGCGCAGTCCCTCGCCTATCTCAGTGTCCAGTGCCGCACCGCCACTCACGCAGTATGCGATGTGTCCGCCCAGCTTCTTATGCACCGTCTTGAAGACGAAGCGCGACAGCTTCCGGCTGTTGATCTTTGCGCACAACCAGAACAATGCCCTCGTCACGGCACTGGCATCAATCTTCTTCTTGATGCCGTTGTATAGCGTCTGCCACAGACGGGGCACGCCCACGAAGATACCAATCTTGCCACGGCACAGCGTGTTCATGATGTCGGGGCCCGACATGCTGGGACATATCGCCACACCGCCTCCGCTTATGATAGGCAGCACGACGGTTCCCACCAGCGGCAGCACATGGTGCAACGGCAGGAGTATCAGCGTACGGCGGATGCCATCAAAGATGTGTACATCCTTCGTCACACTGAGCATGTTGGCATAGATATTGGCATACGAGAGCACCACACCCTTGGGCGAACCGGTAGTGCCCGAGGTGTAGATGATGAGAGCCGCATCATGGTTGTCGAGCGAGAAACGGTCGACAGCCTCCTCGGCCTTTGCCTCCACATGTTCGCACACGGCACTCTCATAGTCATCAATCAGCAGCAGCTCAATGTCGAGGCCCGTCTCCGCTATCGCCTCCTCTGCCACGGCACGCTTCTCCACCGAAGTCCAGATGCACGCAGGCTGACAGTCGCGCAGGATGTAAGCCACGTCAGCCACTGTCGACGAAGCATCGACAGGCACCGCCAGCCCCTTGTTCTCCCATATCGCGAAGAAGGCAAAGAGCCAGCCCTCACGGTTCTCGGAGAACACCACGGTCTTAGCACCCTCTCGTGGAGTATGCTTGGCGAAGAGTGCGACATAGTCAATAAATTCCGTATAACTGATGTCGCGGCCATTGGTCATGACAGCAGTTCTGTCGAAGTTCCTTATCATCTGCGTACGTAAAAATGATTTGCGACTGCAAAGTTACAAACCATTCCGCAAAATCACGATAATATCCTACAAAATCAACCCTATCGAATAGTCATTTGCACGTTTTGTCCTATTATGACTACTTTATATACTATTCAATCAGCTAATACTTCAGTCTGTTGCGATATTCCTGCGGAGTGATGCCGATGCCCTTTCTGAACACACGGATGAAATACGACACATCGTCATAGCCCACCTCGGCAGCTATCTGGCTGATGCTGTATTCGGTTGTCATCAGCAACCTCTGCGCACACTTCACCCTATAGTGTATGACAAACTGCAACGGCGATATGCCGAGCGAATTGCGGAACATACGTCCCAGATGCGACTTCGTCACGCACGCCAGTTCAGCCAGTTCGTCGTTGGTTATCTCCTTTTTGATGTTCTCGTTCACATAGCGCATCACCTTCACCATGCGTTCGTCCATCTTGCCCAGTCGCTCGCTGGAGTGCTTCATGAAGAACGAAGCGATGATCCAGATGAAACCCAGCAGCTGCATCTTCTCGTAGCGGTCCATCTGCGAGTAACGCACCACATACTCGAAGAAGGAAGGATGCGTATAGAAGTTCTCCTCGCCATGATAAGGCAGGTTCAGTTCGGGGTAGAAGTTGCAGTAGTTCTCAAACAGCAGGTCGATGGCATGATTTGCCTTCACCTCGTAGGGGAAGCTATACAGGTCGAAGATATCCGACTGCTTGCCATACCTCTCATACACAAACAGATAGTAGAACTCACTCCCCGGTTCGCACAGATAGCTGTGAGGCATGAAGCTAGGCACCAGATACATGTATCCCGGCTTGGCCTCAAGTTCCCTGTCCGGCAGATGGATGACCGCCTTGCCCGATTTGAAATAATACAGACGAGCAAAAGGCGACGAGAGTTCCGGTCCGCCAAAATGCCTCTCCGTACGTGTGAACCCCACATTCAGCACGCACACGTTTATCATCTCCAGTTCAGTCTTCATTGCAGCGACATGTAGTTACTTATGAATTAAGAAAACAGAAGTCACCCAACCTTCTTGTCAAAAACTACCATGTGGATTTCCAAAGACCGTTTTTTGGTAGATTTCCAAAGTCCGATTCAAGCGAACTTGTCGCAATCAGTCAGAGAGGACAAGACGGAAACCAACATTGTGATACTTATCTGAAGGAGCGTAACAACTACGGAAAGACAAACGACAACTACCAGAGTCGCCGCTCCAACTACCACCACGGATTACACGGTAACAGCCACGGGCTGGGCCAAAAGGATCTGTCAGCGAGCCTTTGCCATATATACCATACCAATCCTGACACCACTCTCTAACATTACCACTCATATCATAAATGCCTAGTGGTCTGTAAAGTCTAAAAGTTGACAATAGGATATAGATGCTTTAGCTTGATTCTGGCATCGTCTGTCGTGAACTGCCAGTCCACTCCCTTCTG
>JAGHUS010000157.1 GCA_018064685.1 Bacteroidales bacterium
GCGGCAGGCAGACGGAAGCCGTATTCCACAAGGTTCTGCTTGCGGGCACGGTCGCCTCCGTACATCGCACGAATCTGCGGCACCGACACGTGACTCTCATCAACGAGCAGCAGGAAGTCATCGGGGAAGAAGTCGAAAAGACAGTACGGACGCTCGCCTGGCTGTCTGCCATCGAAGTAGCGCGAGTAGTTCTCTATGCCCGAACAGTGTCCGAGTTCCTTGATCATATCCAGGTCATACTCCACGCGTTCCTTGATGCGCTGTGCTTTTATGTTGTCGCCCAGTTCCTTGAACATATCCACCTGAATGACAAGGTCATCCTGTATGTCGCGGACGGCACGCTCCTGTTGTTCCTTGGTCGTGACGAAGAGGTTGGCAGGGTATATCTGATAGGCATCGAAACCTTGCAGGCGACGCATCGTCACAGGGTCGAGTTCCTCTATCGCATCGATCTCATCACCCCAGAAAGTCACGCGCAGTATCTCCTCGCTGTATGCCATGGAGATATCCACCGTGTCGCCCTTCACACGGAACTCGCCACGCTCGAGAGCCACATCATTGCGCACATAGAGGGCTGCCACGAGCTGGCGCAGGAAGTCGTTGCGGTCTATCTTCTGACCACATTGCAGCGAGATGATGCTGCCTTGCATGGCTGATGGTCCGCCCATGCCATAGATGCACGACACCGACGACACGACAATCACGTCACGTCTGCCCGAGAGCAGCGACGAGACGGCGGAGAGACGCAGGCGGTCTATCTCCTCGTTGATGGCAAGGTCCTTTTCTATATAGGTGTCTGACGATGGCAGGTACGCCTCTGGCTGGTAGTAGTCGTAGTAAGATACATAGTACTCCACGGCATTGTCGGGGAAGAAACCCTTCATCTCCTCATACAACTGTGCGGCAAGCGTCTTGTTGTGGCTCAGTATTAGCGTCGGACGACCCGTCTGGGCTATCACGTTTGCCATGGTGAACGTCTTGCCGGAACCCGTCACACCAAGCAGAACCTGGGCACGATCGCCACGCTCCAAACCCTCCGTAAGCTGACGGATGGCCTCCGGCTGATCACCCGTAGGTTGGTATTTTGATGTCAATTTAAACTCTAACATAGTGCAAAAGTACTGCTTTTCTTTCTAATAAATGTTATAAAACACTATTTTTTTGCATTAAAACTTTGTAATTTGAATATTTATATGTAATTTTGCACGGAAATTTCGCATTTATGAATAAAAATATCTTATATATTATATCACTTCTCTTCGCCACACTGCTCACAAGCTGCGCCGGCGAATTCAACAAGGTGTATAAGTCCAGCGACTATTCCTACAAGTACGAATACGCCAAGGAACAATACCTCAACAAGAAGTACACCAGAGCCAACGCCCTGCTCAGCGACCTCATCCACGTGATGAAGGGCAGCGACCACGGCGAGGAATGCCTCTACCTCTACGCCATGTCGGCTATGAAGAACAAGGACTACGAGTCGGCTTCGGATATCTTCAAGAAGTACTTCGTGTCGTACCCTAAGGGCATCTATGCCGAACAGGCTAACTACAACATCGCCGAGGCGCTGTTCATGGACACTCCGGAACCACGACTTGACCAGAGTTCGACATATTCTGCCATCAAGGCTTATCAGGACTTCATGGATATCTACCCATACAGCGAGGACAAGGACAAGGCACAGGACAGGCTCTACAAACTGCAGGACAAGCTCGTGTACAAGGAGTTCCTTTCTGCCAAGCTGTACTACAACCTCGGAACATACTTCGGCAACTGCACAAGCGGCGGCAACAACTACGAGGCTTGCATCATAACGGCACAGAATGCCATCAAGGACTTCCCATTCACCACCCTCCGCGAGGACTTCGCCGTGCTCATCATGAAGAGCAAGTATGAGATGGCGGTGCAGTCGGTTGATGAGAAGAAGCTTGAGCGCTATCAGGATGCAGAGGAGGAGTGCTATGGATTCATCAACGAGTACCCTGAGTCGAAGAGCATCAAACTGGCAGAGAAATACATCGCCAAGTGCAAGGAAGTAACCAAGGACGCTCCTGAGGAAAACTAAGACATCAACATTCGTCAAAACAAAAAAAACTATATAAAAGAATATGGATTACAAAAAGTCAAAAGCACCTACAAACACCGTTACACGCAACATCATGGATCTTTGCGATGAGACAGGCAACATCTACGAGAGCGTGGCTATCATAGGCAAGAGAGCTAATCAGATTGCTTCAGACATCAAGCAGGATCTCAACAAGAAACTCGCTGAGTTTGCAAACTACAACGATAGCCTCGAGGAAGTTTTCGAGAACCGTGAACAGATTGAGATCAGCCGCTACTACGAGAAGCTCCCTAAGCCATCACTCATCGCTACACAGGAGTTCGTAGAGGATAATATCTACTGGCGCGACCCTGCAAAGGAGCAGAAGCAGGAGTACGACGAGTATTAAAAAGCCCCCTAGCCCCCTATCCCCCTTTAGGGGAATAAGAACAACGCAATAATAACATATTTGTTATAAAAGACAAACATGATTCAGCGCAAACAGACTCTCTGGCTCCTTGCAGCCATCGTGTGCTTCATCATTACGGCAATGATGCCACTCGGATACATCGTTCCGGAGGTGATGGGACCTAGTTCCACCATCAACGGCATCGGCGTCGTCGACGGCAGCACCAACGAACTGTCGTTCCCATTCGGAGCACTCCCTATCATCATCCTGGCACTCAACATTGCACAGTCGCTGCTTACCATCTTCTCGTACAAGAACCGTAAGTCGCAGGCTGCACAATGCACCGTGCAGATTGTCAGCATCGTGGTGGAATACATCGCATGCGGCGTAGTCATCTGGCTCTCGTGCATCAAGGACACAGCATGCACCTATGGCATCTCGTGGGCTATATTCCTGCCTATCGCAGCCATGGTATTCATCATCCTCGCCCACAAAGGCATCATGGATGA
>JAGHUS010000068.1 GCA_018064685.1 Bacteroidales bacterium
CCTCAGCAAGAACCGCCACCAAGTCATCAACAACCTGTTGAAGCAATAAATGCACTTCAACGCACAAAAGGTTCGCACTCAAAATGCGAACCTTTTTTATAGCAGTTTAGCAGTTTAGCAGTTTAGCAGTTGTAAATAATAGACACCGATTCAACTTTACTCCCCTTCGCCTCGACTGCTTACAACCTGCTAATCCCCTAACAGCTCTCCCCCATCGGTCATGCCCTCGGCACTGATGCTGATCTGCCCCGACTTCCCGTTGTTATAGAATTGAATCTCGGCCTTGCCAGTCTTGTCGAGCGTGAGGGACGGATTCCAATAGAGCGTTCGGCGATAGTCTTTTGGAGCTTCTTCCGCCTTGCGATTCTTGTAGTTGGGATGATAGAAATCGTCGGCATAGGCATAGCCGTCGAAGACGTAGCGGCGGTCGCGATAGACAACACGGCGCGAGTCGTCGGCATAAGGATAGACGGCAATCTGCGTATTGGGCAGGTTGGAGCCATAATAGCGCATACTGCCGGCCAAGCGGGGTTGGAAGTCGGTGTAGATGACGTACTTGTCTATGCGGTGCTCGTCATAGAACTCGCGCAAAGCCTTGGGCGAAAGGAAGGAGACGAGTCCGTCCTCCTTGCTGAAAGGCTTGAAGGTGGCCAGGTTCTGCCTCATGTACACCGAGTCGGCATTCATAGTCAGACCGTTCGTGGCACGGCGGTCCTGGTCATAGCCAAAACGCACCTCGATGTTGCTGTGGTGGAAGGACTGGTTGGAATAGGGAATGCTGACCGACGTATAGGGGAACTCGAAGCCGTAGTCGCCCACGTAGGCACGGGCAATGTCTTCGGGGAAGTCGGAGTACATGCCTGCATCGAGGCAGTAGTTGCGGGCGTCCTGAGCATCGATGATAAAGGCGGGAATGGAGTCGGAGAAGGCACGCATGCCACGACGGCGAGCGCCAACGCTGACTTCGCGCATCCTGGTCGTTCCGTCTTGCATCTTTGTGGCTGCCAGTACAGAGTCGGCCGTGACGAGCAATTGTTGCTGGTAGAAGTGGTAAGGCTTGACAAAGCGCACAAAGGGCTGCGTGAGGCGAACGGCATATTCGGGATCCTGGACGACATAGCGACTGCGGTGCCGGGCTGGCAGGTTTTCCTCCTCGGCCCTCTGCTGAATCCACACATAACGGTTCTGCTGCAGGTCTTTCTTCTTCCACTTGGCCGAGTCGCTGGCACTGACAAAGAGGATGGCCTGACCGTAATAGCCAGGAAGCAGGAAGGCGAACTTACCGCCTTTGCGTGTAGGAATCTCGGTGACGCGACACTCCTTGCCGTCGAGCGATACAAGCTCGGCGTGTACCAGTACATCCTTATTGTCCCTGCCCGTCTTGCTGCGCAGAAACAGTTCGCGCTCTTCTAGGTTGGAACTTGGCACACCGGGGTTGGGCTTTTCCTCCTCGGCAATCAGGTCAGGCGTGGTGGTGAGGGATGGTGTATCGTGTACAACCTTCATGGCGGTGACGCCTGCCGCCGAATGGCCTTCTGCAGCATTCTTCGCAGCCCATGCCTCGGCCAGCTTGCTCACTTCGGTATAGGGGTTGACAAAATAGTAGCCTGCCGTAGTGGCAAGGCTGGCAAACTGCTCGTCGGTGTAGTTGGGTTTGTAGCGGTCGGGGTTGGCCACGATGATGCCCGACACAACGGGACTGCGCTCGGCTTGCTGTGTCAGTTCCCACTCACCCTTCACGGCCATATCGCGCCAGTCAAAGCGGCGCCAGCCTTGAATCATCATAAGCAGGTCGAGGGCTGCACGATGTACCTCGTCATCCTTCTCGAAATAATATCGGGGATTGGGCACGAAGCCCTTTATCTCGGACGAGAGAAGCATCTCGGTGCGCAGCGTGGCATTGTCGTAGAGCTGATCGCAGTGTGCTGCATCGCGCACAGCCACCGAGAGTGTGGCATTGGGGGCTGAATGAACGCCAAGGTTGATGGGCTGGTAGGGGGCAAACATCTCCTCGGCGGAACTGAAAGGCGACCATGTAGCAGAGTCGGCTGTGAGCAAGGAGAAATCGACACGATCAACACTGGCAACAAGCTGTGGATTATCGTCTTTTGCCGGGGCGTTGAAGAACAAACGGTCGGCCCAGACACGACCATTCACATCAAACACGGTGACCTGGTTCACGCCCTCCTTCAGTTCGTTCTTAGCCACCGTAATGACGCTCCGCAGACTGTCCAACGCAAAGACCTTCTCGGGATTGCCTTCGTGCATAATGCTCACTCCCAGAATATTGCTTTCTGCACTGGTGCTGTCTGCCGCAGCTTTGTCCACGGCATTGCGAAGGCCCGGAGTGAGTGCAATGTCGAACATCCAGGCTGTATCGTTCTGGCTGACGGTGACAACGACGCCTTCGTCCAGTGCCTTTGGCATCTTTTCGGACACCTTCTTGCCATCCACATCTATGAACGTCACCTCCTGGCGCCTGCCCTTTTCGGGCGTCACCTCAATCACTCCACGGGCAGGCTTGCCTTGCAGCTTTGCCTCCTCGCCATCATCCCACAACACTTCGTAGGCCACACGGCTTTTCAGTCCGTTGACGAGGTTTCCGCCTTCGGGATAGAGCGAGAGGGTGAGTGTCGGCTTGTCGGGGTCATTCTTGAAATAACGGCGCATGGGGCGCATCGTCATGTTCTCGTTGTACTCGCCTTCCTTGCGTGGTGCATCATAGACGGGAAAGACACGGCTGTATATCTTGTCGTAGTCGCGATAGTAGTTGTCGTGCAGCTCATTGCTGAGGAACCACTCTTTCGACACCGTGGCATTGAAGTGCTCGTACTGCCCCCAGTTGAGCTGCCATCGAGTGTAGGCACGCAACTCGTAGAAGCCGCCATAGAAATCCTTCTTCAGTGCAAAATTGCCATGACCGCGACCATTGCGCATCTCAATGAGCTTTCGCTCCATCATGTAGCCATCCTGATTGTACAGCTCGACGTAGAGCACACCACTGATGTTGGAGGGCTTGCCATCGTTGGTGCGGCGCGAATAGGCTGCAAACCAGATTGTATCGCCCAGAAAATAGCACGTGTTGTCCATGTGCAGATAGACCTTTTCTTGCGGGATATTCTTGCCAAAGAGCTCGAGGCGTTCGGTAAGTTTCTCCAGTCGGGGGTCGGCTTTGTCGCCAAACGTTCCACGGTTCGTCTTGCGCTCGTCGTCCTGCAACTGTGCCTTGGCCAGCTCCTCGGCAATGTTCACTTTGTGCGTGCTGGTCATGGTCAAGGCCCGCTCCTCTTCGGCAGTGCGCTGCATGATGTTCGAACTGCGCCACAGCTCGTCGTCGTAGCCTGCCTCGTTGATGCTCGAAAGCAGATTGTCGGCAGCCGTCTTCTTTTTCTTCTTTCGCTTTGAGTCAACCTCTATCTTGACATCATCCACGCTGTAAAGCACGCTCTGACTCCTGAAGTCGCCACACTGGATGAGTGTGGAGATATCAGAGACCTGGGTGAAGCCTTTGTCGTGACGATAGTTGATGTGTACGTTGAGGTCGATTGGCGAGGACACTACCCTCATATCCTTCTTTATATCCAACCATGTATCCTCGACCTTACCCTCGAAACGCAATACCTGCAACGATTTTGCGTCGACATACAACGAACCGGTAAGGATGGCTATGGGGTTGGCCTTCGGCTTCTTCTTCAAATCGAAACGATAGATCTGCTGCCCCGTACTGTCGGTAAGGAGCACGCCCGAAATGTGGTAGTGCTTGTTGAGGAAGGCGACGGAGCTGCGACTGCCAAGCGGGGTGATGAGTGCTTGCCAGAAATAGACTTCCTGAGTCATGGGGCCCAGCTCGAATGGATGGTGGAAATTCATCTCGGCAATCATCGGTGCCGTGATTCTGTCGCCAACAAGTCTGCCGTGAAAGCCTTTCAGGATGGAGATGTCGCGAAGGTTGGATGCCGACTTGGCCTCGACAAAGGCCTCGGTGAGTTCGTGTGTGCGGAAAGAGGTGTGAAGACGGCAAAAGTACTGATTTTCAACCTTTCGACGACGCCAATATTCACGGCTCAGCTTATTGCTCACCTCGTTGAGCATATTGGTCCACGACCGCACATTCACCTCGAGCATAGTGCTTTCCATCGGCACTAGTTTGATGGTACTGCCCAACTCGCTGGCCTTGACAAAACGCTTCTCGTAACCCACATAGCTGATGCGGAGTATGTCGTCGGGAGCCACGGAAATGCTGAAGTCGCCATCGTGGTTGGTGATGGCACCAGAGTGCTCGTTGACGTAGACCGACACGTATGGCATGGCATCGCCGGTACTAGCATCGACAACGCGACTCTTCACCACGATGTCCTGCGCCAAAGTACTAAGGGCACAAAGAACAAAGATGAATATTAGAAATGTTTTTTTCATGATAAATCGAAATTGGTCTTGGTCAACTTTTCACTAATCCGCCATCAATACCAATCAATATTGCTGCTATAGCTACTTTGCTTCTTCCACTTCAAAGCATCGGCCAGCGTACCTGCCTTACATGCAAAGGTGAAGTTGTAACTGGTGTACGGAGCAATAACCATTGAGCATGACATAGAGAAGCAGTGAAGGTCGCGACTGAGCGAAGCGGTGGTCATGGACAGCTTCTTGTAGTTGAAATCCCAACCCGAAGAGAAATTGATATTCCAATTGCGTGCTATCTGCAAGTTGCCCGAGAAGTTCAGGTTGTGGGTCAGCTTATAGGGATAGCGCATTCGCTTCTCGTTGATCTTGCCGGAAGTGTTTTCGCGCATCGACACACCATAGCTGACAGTGAAGTTCCATGGCAGTGCAAACTTGACGTAGCCATCCTCGTCAAGTCCGTCTTCCGAACTCTTTTGCTGCTTCTTGGCCTTGGCACGTTCGGGATCGACATTCTGCATCGAGGGGTCGGTGTCATCGTCGTCCTCATCATCCTCATCGTCACTTGCTCTACCCCTTCTTCTGTCGTCTTTGTGACCGAAGAGCTTCTTGAAGGTATCGTTATTGAAGGTATAGGAGAGATTCTGCGACATGCCCTGGAAACGACCGAAGCGACCCTTCGACCACTCTGTGTGATCGGACAGGAACACTCGGCCATTAGCATCCTTTTCGTAGGCATAGGTGGCAAAGACGGCATTGAGCGAGAAGGTGTAGCTCTTGGTGAGCTTGATACGGGTTCGCATACTCAGGTCTGACCAAGGACGTGTCTTGGCTGCCATGTTGTAGCTGAGACTTCCGCCCAACTCGTCCAGCAAGCTGATTTTCTTATAGCCTGTCGTATCCTTTTCCGACCGAACCTTCATCTCGACATTGTTGCTGAGGTCCATGGTGACGCTTCCCGTCTTGCCAGTGCTGACAGTGCCATAGGTAGAGCCCGAGAAGGGGGAGTAGGACACGGTGGAGACGTTGCCGTTCTTGTCGGTACGGACATAGGTGTCGAAGAAGCCAAAGCGGGCTGCTCCGAAGTCGGGAGCATAGCTGAAACTTACCGAGGGGGTCATGACGTGGCGCACAACAACCTTTTGCTCCTTCTTGCCGTTCTTGTCGGGAAGGATGAGCTTGTAGGTACCGTACAGCTTGGTGTTGGCAGATACGGAGAGGTTGTAGTTATAGACGTTGTAGAAACCGTAGAGCGTATCGCGAACAACGGCTTGGCGGTCGGTGTTCCACGACTGCATGACCTTGTTGGTATACATACGGTCGGTGAAGTTGAACGAGGGGGTGATATTCAGATAGTTGAACAGGGTGAAGGAAGCGCTGACAGGCACTTGATGGCGCATACCGTTACGCCAGTCCTTGACCAGACTTTTCTTCAATATCTCGTTCTCCTTGGCCGTGATGCTGTTGGTGAGTGTTCCGGTATAGCTGACAGCAATCTTCTCGTACCATCGTTCGGCTCCTG
The DNA here is from genome assembly GCA_018064685.1 of Bacteroidales bacterium. Taxonomy (GTDB): domain Bacteria; phylum Bacteroidota; class Bacteroidia; order Bacteroidales; family Bacteroidaceae; genus Physcousia. The sequence continues at coordinate 5,921 of JAGHUS010000068.1, forward strand.
CAGCCTTCTTTCGCTTAAAGGGATTGAAACGCGAAAGGCTGATGTTCAGAGTGGGAAGCGTTACGGCCAACGTACTGTCGCGCATATTCTGCGAGAGATTGAAGGTACCGGAAAGGGTGAGGCCTATACTGCTAAAGGTCTTTGAATAGCTGATACTACTGGTACGAGTGCTCTGCGTGTAGCTTTCGGGGTTGTACATCGAGGTGAGGTTGTTGCGCTCGTAACTGCTTGTGGCAAAGTTAACGCTTGCCGAGAATGTCTGCGAGGGATTGGCCTTTGCATCCTGTCGGTGGCTCCACGTCAGCTTGAAACTCTTGCTCACAGCATAGTCGGGCATATTCTTCTCTCCCTCCTTAGTGTTCTGATAACTGAACATGAAGTTACCACTGAACTTGTAGCGCTTCTTGTAGTTAGACTGCATGGACAGGCCCCACGAGCCTTTCGTGTAGATCTCACCCAAGGCCTTCAGGTCGATTTTGTCGTTGATGGCAAAGTAGTAACCGCCATCGCGAAGATAGAAGCCTCGAGTGGTCTCATCGCCATAAGTGGGCATGATAAAGCCGCTGCTGTAACTCTTCGAGAAGGGGAAGAAGCCGTATGGGATGGCGAGTGGAAGGGGCACGTCCTCGACAACCAGATAGGCGGGACCGAACACCACATCTTCGCCAGGCCGAACCTTGTAGCGTGTCATCTGCAGATAGAAATGTGGATGGTCGGCATCACAGGTAGTGTACTTTCCGCCACGACCATACATAACACCCATACTGTCGCGTTTTGTCTCGGCACCTACCAGGATGCCTTCGCCTTGTGCCGTATAGACATTGCTGATGAATGCTTTGTGGGTCTTGAAGCAATAGCTTATACTATCAGGCTCGTATTCGTCGTTGCCTTGACGGAAAACGGGCTTGCCGATGATCTCGTGCTTTGCCTCGGTTGTGTCAATACGCCCAGTAGCATGTACGACGCTGCTATCCAACGACATAGTGATGAGGTCGGCCTCCAACTGCAGGTTCTGATAATTGACTTTGCTTTCTCCATAAAGATTGGCTTGGTCAAGGATGTAGTCGAAGGTGATGGAGTCTTGTGCCGAGAACTCAACTGGTGCTTCCAGTGCGCTTCTACTGCGGCGAACGGTATCGGCCTTGACGCTGTCTTTTCGTGTCGTATCGGGCAGTACCTCGATAATCTGATTGTGGGCCAGCATGTTCAGGATGCTGTCTTGCGAAACGGAACGCAACACACTGTCCACAGTGAGCTGCTTTACCATCTTGGCTTTCAGGGCAGACTCCAATGAGTCGTACTGCAATGCTGCCAATGACAGCGAGTCGAGGTTTATCTGATCGAAATCAACATCGTTCAGACCTAAAGAATCGATAAGATTGGCGTCGAAGGCTGCACCATTGGCCAATGCACGGCCTAAGGCCAACAGTCGGAGTCTGGCATTCGAAAGACTGTCATCGACTACATTACGAAGAGAATCGTTTGTCGGCACAACTTGCAAGGAGCTGTCGGAAGTGGCATCAAGGCTGTCATTTCTTGATGACAAAGCGCCATTCCCCATATAATTGTGAATAGGAAATACAGCATAGGCCATTGCACATAGTGCAAAGACAAAAAAGAAAAATGTATATTTCTGCGCCTTCAAATTATTCTAATATAGCAAACTGAAGTGCAAAGGTAAGCAAAAATAGTGAGATTATATTAATATAATCTGACAAAAGTAGTTAAAAAAAATGAAAACTGCCACGAAGAGGGCGTAATACGACAAAACAAGTACGAGACTGACGACAAACCAAGAGGGCGTAATACGACAAAACAAGTACGAGACTGACGACAAACGAAGAGGGCGTAATACGACAAAACAAGTACGAGACTGACGACAAACCAAGAGGGTGTAATACGACAAAACAAGTACGAGACTGACGACAAACCAAGAGGGTGTCAAACGCCGAACATAGCGTACCAACGATCGAAGATTTGCAGACCATCTTCGCCAAATCGGAGCAGGGATTTACGTACCTGTTCGTAGGTCTTTTCACGCTCCAAATGGGTCTTGGAATAGAACTTGTCGGCATAGCAAATAAGTTGCTCCTCCAATGTCTCGGGTTGAAGGTCGATAGGGGGAAGTGGCAAGCCTTGCTCGATGATGGACTTGGCTGTGAGGCCTGTGCCGGTATGTCTTTCTGCTACTCGTGCATGTCTGGGCAAGCCTTCGGCACGGAGCATCTCGCCTCCCAGCAAACCATGACGCAGATAATGTTCGGTGCCACGGCAGAAGATGCCTGGAGCATCGGTCTTGACGATGCCTACATCGTGCAGCATAGCGGCCTCATAGACAAACTGTTCGTCAAGATGAAGTTCCTTGTGTCGACCTGCAATACGAAGTGCCATATCTGCTACTTTCTGGCTGTGTACTAACAGTACATGAAGCAATTCGGGATTGCCTTCACAATATTTCTCAATCAAACGAATGGGTTCCATATTATAGATTTTTTATCACGAAATATAAGTCCTCTTGTGGATTTATCTCTTCGTTGTATCTTGGTAAATTAAATTAAATCAACAGAATATAACAGAATGGATTTCCAATAAAGGATGATCAACTTAACGGGTAAACAATTCAACGGACAATCATTTAAACGGCTTATCAACTCAACTAGTCGGCTGAAACTTCTTGCCGTTCTTAATGTATATACCTTTCACCGGAGATGACAGTCTGCGTCCCTGAATATCATAATACTTGTCGGTGTTGAGCGATTGCACAAACGAAGACGAACCTTCAGAAGGCTCATCATCTCTTACACACTTTATGCCGTCTGTGGCATCAGCGCCGTGCACAGTGAATGTGTATGTCTTGCACACTTCCCACGGATAGCGTAAACTGAATTCATAAGTCTTACCATCAATAAGATGATGGAATTCTACGCTTTTCTTAACAGCACTACCTGCTTCCACTTCAAAAAAATCAAAATGCCGTACCTCGTCTACCCCACCCTCTTCTAGTAGGCAATAGCCAGCTGTGTTACACCCAACTCCCGAACTTGCTTGGTTGAAAATGTCTATTGCGAAACGTGCAGTCAGATCGGCACATCCTTTCTCGTCGACATACTTAATCAATTCATATTCAGGGTCGGAGAAACTGATATCCGGAACCGTTCCTGTAACGATATTGACCGGCATAACAAAGGGGATTGTCTCGTCATCGGCACTATAACCAAAGAGGCGCTCGCCGGTCTTGCTGAATTGACAGAAAACAGGCCATATCTTGTGTTCGCCAGGGGCAAGATTAACAGTACTGAGTCCCACATAATCACATTGCTTAAAAACAGCAGTGTCAGAAGGCAGGTAGGTCATGACTTCAAAAGTGAAATTTAGCGATTCGCTCGTCGTATTTGTCAATGAGAAATCGGCACGAACATAGCCCATCACATCAGGCTGACGACTAAAAGTAACAGTATCCACCTTCACCCCATACAATGCGTCATCAACGGCAAGAGTGTCCCAGATGTCAATCTCAAAATCATCGGGGTGTAGAAAAAGGGCTGTCTGATTCATGTTCTGCCCTGTATATATGCCGCCAAGGGTCTTGTCATAGACGGGCTCGTATGGACTCATATAATCGAGGTCGACATAACAATCGTAAAGATCCTCGCCCCAATTGACATGATAGTAGCCTTCTTCATCCACACCATCAATATTAAAACAATGGCCATTAAATGCGAAATTATGACCGGTATAGACAATTGGACGTCCGTTTTCCAGTTCATTACGCAGCAATTTATTCCACGAAGAATTAGAATATAAACCACGCTGCACAAAAGCAATAGTCTTATAGTCAAAGGCACTATACAAAGCATCACATGCATTGTACAGGTTAGCACCACTACTGCCTGGTCCCCAATTCATATGTGCGCCAATGCCCAAATAATAAGTCAAGTCGGCAATAGCTTTGGCTTGTTGATCAGTGAATTGTCCCGGAATGTAATTGACGAGAATATTATCCCAATCGATAATCGTGCCAGGCATCACATCGGGAATCGTATAATGTTTACTCTGCCACCCGTGAAGCGTATCTGCCAAAACTGAGGGATGACGCCAAAAACTCACAACCTGCTCAATGGCAGTTGCAACACAACCTGACACACATGGCTCCTCACTGACAGAACCATCAGCAAAAATATATTTGGGACAAGACAGGTTGAAAGGATACTCCTGATGTCTTCGACTTTTCAGCAATGGCTCAACCGCTTTTCCTACAAGTCGGGAACTATACCTTTGTCCTCCAACCTCCTCCTTTTCCCTAAACATTCGCAAAAAGTCTTTCAATGCATCGGGCATGTCATCGGTAACGACATTTGGATTGAATTTATCTGCATACACAAGAATCTCGCCTTTTTTGTTCACCATCTTGTGTTTTGCACACATACTTTTTGGTATAGTACGAGCAATAACTGTCTGAGAAGAAACAAAGACAACGAAGAATAGATAGAGAAAAAAATAGGATTTACGATGCATATAAGACTCAGAAAAGGCAAAAAAGAATGAGAGAATTAAGAGAGTATGTATAGAATCATTGTATTGAGAGGAAGTGAACAGAAGAAAGAAATGTGTGCAGAAAGGAAAAATGTGAGCAGAGAGGGAAAATGTGTGCAGAAAGGGAAAATGTGAGCAGAGAGGGAAAATGTGAGCAGAAAGGGAAAATGTGTGCAGAAAGGGAAAATGTGTGCAGAAAGGGAAAACGTGAACAGAAAGGAAAAGTGTGCAGAGAGGGAAAATGTGAGCAGAGAGAAAATAGAGCAAAGGGATGCTCAATTCGGAGCATCCCCTTGCCTTGTAAATATTAACCTCCGAAATTATCGAAGCGAATCATATCATCCTCTACGCCGAGGCTATGCAACAAGTCGAGCACAGTCTTGGCCATCATTGGAGGACCGCAGAGGTAGTACTCGCAATCTTCGGGAGCCTCATGCTGCTTCAGGTATGTATCGCCCATTACAGGAGCTACGAAGCCTGGAGTATACTTGAGTCCAGCTGCATCGGCCTTGGGATCGGGACGGTCCAAAGCAAGATGGAAGTGGAAATTGGGGAAGTCCTTCTCCAACTGCAGGAAGTCGTCGAGGAATGGAATCTCCTCCATGGCACGAGCTCCGTAGAAGTAGTGCATGGGACGGTTACGATCCTCAGGCTTGATGCCATTACCTTTAAGCATGTGCATAATCTGTGCACGAAGAGGAGCCATACCGGCACCACCACCTACCCAAATCATCTCACGACCAGAACCGTACTGAGGACGGAACTCTCCGTAAGGACCACTCATGATCACCTTGTCGCCGGGCTTCAGAGAGAAGATGTAAGTAGATGCGATACCGCAAGGCACATCCTGGAACTCGGGACCATTAGGACACTGATCTTTTGGCTTGAAAGGAGGAGTAGCAATACGTACGTTCAGGGTAATAATATCGCCCTCGTCGGGGTAGTTAGCCATAGAGTAAGCACGGATGGTAGGAGTCTCGTTCTTCTGTTTGAGAGTGAAGAGCTTGAAGTTGTTCCATGCACCCATGTAGGTTTCACCGATAAGCTCCTTGTCGAAGTCGCGATCGTAGTCGATGTCGTAAGCAGGAATCTTAATCTGTGCATAAGAACCAGGTTCGAAGTCCATGTGTTCGCCAGGAGGCAAAGCCACTTTGTACTCCTTGATGAAGGTTGCCACGTTCTTGTTGCCAATAACGGTGCACTCCCACTCCTTAACGCCCATTACAGAGTCGTCAACCTTAATCTGCATATCACTCTTGACCTTGCACTGGCAACCAAGACGCCAGTTTTCCTTAACCTGTTTACGAGTGAAGTGGCCCTTCTCTGAATCGAGAATCTCACCACCGCCTTCAGGAACTTGCAGTTTACACTGGCCACATGAGCCCTTACCACCACAGGCACTGGGGAGGAAGATACCCTCTTGAGAAAGCGTAGAGAGCAGCGAAGCACCCTGACCTACGCTAACGGTGTCCTTGCCATTAATTGTAATGTTCACATTGCCGCTGGGCGACAAATACTGTTTTGCCACGAGCAGGATGACAACCAAAACAAGGATGATTGCCAGGAATACGCCAATGCTCGCAATAATCAAATTCATATCCATTGTCTATTCCTCCTACTTTTAGATTTTCAAACCGCTAAAACACATAAATGCCAATGCCATCAAACCTACAGTAATGAAGGTGATGCCAAGGCCCTGAAGGGGCTTGGGCACGTCAGTGTAAGCCATCTTCTCGCGAATAGCTGCCAAGCCAACAATAGCAAGCAGCCAACCAATACCGCTACCCAATGCATAGGCAATGGCGTCGCCGAAACCACTGATGGCCTGAGTGCTAGTCTCGGGATCCATCTGTACACGCTGCTGCATGAACAAAGAAGCACCCATGATGGCACAGTTTACAGCAATCAGAGGAAGGAAAATACCCAAAGAGGCATAGAGAGAAGGACTGAAACGCTCAACAATCATCTCTACCAATTGTACGATACCTGCAATGACAGCGATGAAGAGGATGAAGGCAAGGAAGGTGAGATCAACTCCCTCAACCAATGCGTCAGGACCCAATACATAAGTCTGCAAAGCATAGTCAACGGGAACAGTGACGAGCAACACGAAGGTAACTGCCACACCCAGACCCAATGCAGTCTTGACATTCTTAGATACAGCCAAATAAGAGCACATACCCAAGAAGAATGCGAATATCATGTTGTCCACAAAGATAGAGCGGACAAACAAACTAATCATGTGTTCCATTTTTCTTAATTCTTTTAATTTGGTATGTTACTTCTTTTCTTCTTTATTCAACGAACGATGTCCCCAAATGAAGCAGCCAACAATAATCAGAGACATTGCAGGCATTACCATCATACCGTTGTTCATATACCAACCGCCATTCTCAGCATACCAGCTCTCGGGAATGATGGTGAAGCCCAGCAAAGTACCGAAGCCAAAGAGTTCGCGAACGAAACCTACGACTACCAATACGAAGGCATAACCAAGACCGTTACCGATACCATCAAGGAAGGATGCCCAAGGACCATTCTGCATGGCAAATGCCTCGAGACGACCCATCAAAATACAGTTGGTAATGATAAGACCTACGTAGACAGAAAGCTGAACGCTCACATCATAAGCAAAAGCCTTGAGTACCTGGCTCACGATGGTTACGAGTGCAGCTACAACCACCAACTGTACGATGATACGGATACGATTGGGGATGGTCTTGCGCAACATTGAAATAATCACATTCGAAAAAGCCGTGATGATAGTCACACTAAGACCCATCACAATGGCAGGCTCCAACTGAGAGGTGACAGCCAGAGCAGAGCAGATACCAAGTACCTGTACGGCAACCGGGTTATTCAGGTTCAGAGGACCTGTCAGTGCAGCACGGTTTTCTGCAGAAAACAATTTACTCATATTCTGTTCCTCCTATTATTTTGCTTGTTCAACATTAGCACTATCCTTGCAGCACTTGCCTTCAGCCTTCATAGGGCACACGCCATCAACTTCGGGACAAACACAGCTGTCACCCTCACACTTAGCTTCTTCGCCGCAGCACTTCTTCTCTCCGCCACAGCAAGGCATGTCAGCACCACACTCAGGGCCTGCAGCACAAGCCTGAACCTTGATAATATCACCAAATGAATTCAGGCCCTCATTGACCATGGCAGCAACACCCTTACTTGTAAGAGTTGCACCAGTAACACCATCAATATCGGTGTCAGCGACCTTAGCACCAGCCTTTACAACAGTCAGAGCAATATTGCCCTCAGCGTCCATAATGGGAGCACCACAGAACTGCTTCTGGAACCAACGCTCGTTAATACGAGCACCAAGACCGGCAGTCTCACTCTCATGACCGAAATAAGCACCATAGGTATGCTGCTTGTCCTCGTCTACCGAGATGTAACCCCAAAGGCCACCCCAAAGACCACGTCCTTTGACAGGGAAGACAAACTTAACAGAGTCATTGACTACAGCTTTGTAATACTCTTGCTCACCACACTTCAAAGTGTCGGTAATAACAGCATCGTACTTTTCGTCAACTTGCTGCCCCTTAAGTCCTTCGATATTCAAAGAAAGAAGAATCTGATTCTTAGTATCACGCAATACATTGGCATCCTGAGTCTCCTTCAGCGAACTGCTTACAAAAGCCAGAAGGAAAGCCACAATCACAACCATCACCACAGCATAGATGATGGTATAGGCATTACTATTTGTGTTAATGCCTTTTTTCTTATCATTTGTTGCCATAGTTGTTGTTATTTAGTTGCGCGCTTAGCACGTTTGTTAATATTGCTCTGTACGAAGAAGTAATCGATCAGAGGTGCGAAGAGGTTCATAAGCAGAATTGCAAGCATCATACCCTCGGGGAAACCAGGATTGAGAACACGTACCAACACTGCTACAAGACCAATCAAGAAACCGTAGATGAACTTACCGCCCTCGGTACGAGCTGAGGTAACGGGGTCGGTAGCCATAAACACTGCACCGAAAGCAAAACCACCTACTACAAGATGATGCCACCACTCAATCTGAGTAGCACCAGTAGCCTGCAAAAGGAAGCCCGTAGCGGCACCGCCTACAAAGACGCTCAGCATGGTCTTCCAGCTAGCAACACCAGTGCAAAGCAGCAAAAGACCACCCAAACCTATAGCAATGACGCTAGTCTCGCCCATAGAACCGGGAATCAAACCATAGATAGCAGCCTTGATGGTTGAGCAGTCAAAACCGCTAAAGCCCTCAATGGCAGCCTGACCCAAAGGAGTAGCAGAACTGAAACTGTCAGGAACATTAAAGCCCAAACCGCAAATCTGCTCCTGAGCCACCCATACTGTGTCATCACCAGTCATCATGCTAGGATAGCTGAAGAACAGGAATGCGCGGGCAATAAGAGCCACGTTGAAGATGTTCATACCTGTACCACCAAAGATCTCCTTGGCAAAGATAACGCTGAAGGCACAAGCCAGAGCGAGAATCCACAAAGGAGTATTAACAGGAATGATGAGAGGGATGATAATACCGCTGACGAGATAGCCCTCAGCGATCTCTTCTTTCTTCCACTGAGCTACGGTGAACTCAATGCCAAGACCTACTACATAGCTGACAACGAGTTTGGGCAGCATAGCCAGGAATCCATACAAGAAGAGACTCCAAACACCCAGCGAGCAAGCATCCTGACCTGCAGCCAAAGCGTTTTGGTAACCGATATTGTAGCAGCCGAAGAGCAAAGCGGGCACCAATGCGATGACCACAAAGCTCATCAAACGCTTACTATCGAAAGAATCATGCACGTTGACACTACCGCGACGACTTGTTGCGTGAGGCACGAAGGCAAAGCTCTCGAAACCTTCATACAAGCTGCGGAAAGCGTGCAATTTTCCACCTTCCTCGAAAGAAGGCTTCATCTTATCAAAGAATTTTCTTAGCGCTTTCATATAATTATATAATGTATAATGAGAATTAAGAATCAAGAAAGAAGAAAAAAGATAGGAAAACTAAAGTCTGTTTCTTATATTTTATTCTTAATTATTAACTCTTAACCTTTAACTCTATTATGCGTTCTCTTTACGCAAGATATCGAGACCCTCGCGAACGATGCGCTGCAACTCTAGTTTTGAACTGTCCACGAACTCTGCGATAGCAAAGTCCTCGGGAGCCACCTCGTAGATACCCAGAGCCTCTTGACGATCGATATCACCAGTGATGATAGCCTTGATGAGATAACCTGCATAGATGTCCATTGGGAACACCTTGTCATACTCACCACCAACAATCATGTGACGCTCGCTACCCTTGATACGCGCATCCAACGTATATTCCTTCTTGGGGCACAGCCAGCTCCAATATGTACGGCTAGTGCTGAACTGCTTAAGACGGAATGGGCTTATCCAACCCATGAACTCGTCTACGTCATCACCTTCGGGAATCACGTTCACCTCGGTGGCATGAGCAGCAAGATAACTGTCGGCTGTTGTCTTGAAGCCAGTCATCACATTACCGTTAATGATACGCTGTGAATGCTTAGCCTCCTCGATGTTGCCTGACAACAATGTTGTAAGCTGCTGTCCCACCATTACCTTATAATACTTAGGTGCCTTTACCTCGCTACCAGCCAATGCTACGGTACGCTGCAGGTTCACCTTACCAGTGTTCATCAGTCGGCCAATGAAGATAACCTCTTCACCACTCAGCGTCCATACCACCTCACCCTTGTTGATGGGGTTGGTATGGTTGATCTGCACACCTACGTTACCAGCAGGAGCCTTGCCCTTATAAATGGTAACATTACAATTCTTGGTGTCAACCAGACTAGTCTGCTCGGGACTGATACCCAATTCAACGGTTGCCAACTTGCTCAATGCACTGATACCAGCCTGGAAGTCTTGCTCCTGACCTTTCAGAACAAAGCTGAAATCCTGGCTCAAAGGCATACTATTGAAAGCCGTGACGAAAATAGCCTTGGGCTTGTCTTCGGGATTAGCCACCACGTCATAGGGACGGCTACGGAAGAAAGCAAACAGACCACTCTCCATCAGCAGGGCCTTCACATCGCCTTTCACATCGAACTCGCGAGCCACCTGCTCCTTGTCGGCCTTAACACGGATGCTTAGCAACTTGCGGCGGTCACCGCGCTCTACCATGCTTACCGTACCACTGACAGGGCTCACAAACTTCACTTCGGGATGCAATTTGTCAACAAACAAAGCATCGCCAGCCTTCACGCTGTCACCTTCCTTCACTACAACCTTTGGTTTCACTCCCACAAAATCATCAGGCACCAGAGCATACTCTCCGGGGCATGATACAGTGGCAGTCTCCAAAGCTGCAGTGCCCTTCAGTTTCACGTCGAGGCCTTTAGACAATTTGATTACTTTTGCCATACTAAGTAAATGGATTTATTAAATTATTTTAATTATTCGCCTATAAAACGCGGCAAAATTACAAAAAATAAATTAATTTGCCATTGCTTTTAGATGAAAATTCAAATAAAAACATTAATTTTGTCATCAGAAATTAAGAAACATCCAATCTGAAACGACTAAAATCGATTATACGTTGGATAGTGGGCATAAGCATTAGTCTTGTGTTATCCATCTATCTGTTATTCTCCTTGCCATTCTTCCAAAAATGGATAGCAGGCAAGGCTTCAGACTTTTTGTCGGAATATTTGCGCACCCGTGTCAGCATCGAACGCGTAAAGATTGGATTTCTAGGCCGACTCATCATTGACGACCTACACGTTTGGGACCAGCAGAACCGCCCCATGCTCTTCGTTACGCGCACAGCAGCACAAGTAGACGTAGGCGAATACCTTACTAACGGAAATGTCATAATCAACAGTGCTCAACTTTTTGGTGCAGACATCCATGCCTACAAGCAGCATCCCGATTCGGCCTACAACTTCCAGTTTGTAATCGACGCCTTTGCCAGCAAAGACACAACAGAAAAGCCTCTACCCCACATCGAGGTGCATACCATACTGGTACGTCACACCAACCTCAGCCTTGACAACCAGTGGAGAGAACGAAAGACCGGGCATTTCGACCAGAATCACCTCGCCGTTCACGGTCTGTCCATGAAGGCATCGCTCGACATTCTTACCACCGACACCATAAATGCCACCCTGTACAAACTCTCTTTCGAGGAGCAAAGTGGCATAAAAGTTACCGAGGGACATGGGGAACTGACCCATGGCAAGAACAGTGCCTGGACTGTCAGCAACCTACGCCTAGCCATGCCAGACAGCTACCTCCAGTCCTCGCGCTTAACCTATGACAAAGGTGAAATTGGAGGTAGCCTCACAGCTCGCCTCTCGGCAACCGACTTCACCCCCTTCTACCAACCGTTAAGGCACGTCGACGATGTATTCACACTAGAGTTGGATGCCCAAACCGACCAGAAAGACATGCGCATCGCCGCCCTTCATCTTTCCGACGACAGAGAAGCCCTGAACCTACAAGCAAAAGCACATTTGACAGGCCTGAAGGATAGCACACTACACATCGACACGGATATAGATAAGCTATTCTTTTCTAAAAACTTGTCGGAAGTTGTTGAACCACTGCTTGCGTCAATTGACAGCACTCAACAACTGCGGAACGGAAAGTTCAGACACCCCCTGCAACTGCTCTCAAAAGTAGAAGGAGCAGAACTCAACGGGCACATCAGCACCGACAAGAACGCTACAATAGCCGACATACACCTTACTAGCAGTCTCGGTGACATTGACATCAATGGGACCTACCGCAAAAACCAGCTCAAGGCACATGCCGAACTGGCGCAATTTCAGGCAGGCCAACTGCTATCAGCATTCCAGGACTCTGCCTCCGTGATGCTTGGCAGCATTTCTGCTGTCATCGATTTGGAGGGCAAGCTGAATGGGCAAGGCAATGCGCCAGAAGGCACACTCAAGGCCAGTATCTCCGAGCTACAATTCAAGGACTATACCTATCAAAATATAAAAGCCGACATCAAGCGCCAAGGAACGCTCATCAGTAGCACAATCAATGCCAACGACCCATGCCTACTGCTCGAAAGCGAGTTCCGCATCAACACATCCAACAGCAGTCCCCTGGCCATTGGATATGCCGACATTGAAAATGTGGATTTTCACCACACACACTTGCTTTCCAGCTCCAAGATACAGAAGTTGAAGACCAAGATAGGCATTGACTTTGAAGGCAACGAACTGAGAAACATGGCTGGAACACTCAGCATCCCGCACATCATCGTCACCGACGACAAGGGAAGCTATACACTTGACAATATACAACTTGAAAGCCGTCCTGATGGCGATGAGCGGCACGTGACGTTCACATCGCCTTATGCCACAGCTCAAGCCGATGGCTTCTTCGACCCTTTTACCCTTGGAGCCTATCTGCAACAGCTGGCCCACAACTGGCTGCCCGATATCTTCAAGGCATCAAGCCAAAAGTACGATGCCACCCAAGCCAACTTCCAGGCCATGGTCACCGACCTCTCACCACTGCAGCACTTCTTTGACACAGACATCGCTTTCGACAAGGGTGCATTGGCCATCTCGGCCAACATGGACAGCGAGCAGAGAATTCTCAATGCACGAGCCAGTGCTCCCTCGCTGAAATGGGGCAGCGAAGAACTGCTCAACATCGACCTCCGACTCAACGACTCGCCTTTGTCAATGCATTCCCAGGTACATTTCGATCGTATCATGAAAGGCGACCCCGTTGCAGTGGACTTTGACATCCGTACTGAAGACAACAAGCTGAACACGAAGTTTGAATGGGACAACCACAAAGACATTAAAAATCGTGGAACCATACAATTACGAGGCTCGCTCGAGCACAATACAGCCACAGGACTTGCAGCTACAGCAGAGGTCATCCCCACCGAGCTCTTCATCAACGACACACTCTGGACTGTATCTCCGGCACAGCTGTATTACCGCAACAAGGAACTCTATGTCGACAATTTCAAATTAAGTATGGCTGGGGGCAACGAACGCAGCCTTCGAATTAACGGAACGGCTTCGGCCAATGCAGACGCCAACATCTTTGTCGACCTCAAAAACATCGACCTAGCCTACATCTTCACACTGGCCAAAGTCAAACCTATTTCTTTGGGAGGATATGCCACAGGCCGCATCACTGGCCAGCACGTATTCCGCCAGCCCGAGGCCTATGGCGCTGTCGACGTGCCCCACTTCCTGTTCAACAATGCACACATGGGAGCGTTGCATTGTGCTCTGGGCTGGGGACAGACTCCAGGTACACTCACACTCGACGGACATATAGAAGACCCACAAGAAGCTTCTACCATGGACATCGACGGCTACCTGCACCTCGTCAAAGATCCCGTCCAGCACATGAACCTCGACATCGACTTCACCCGTGCCAACGCAGCCTTCATGCAACGCTATGTGGACAATATCATGAAGGACTTTGATGGACGAGTATCAGGCCGACTCAACATAGGCGGAAGATTCCGCGAGATAGACCTCAACGGCGATGTCATGGTACATGAATGCGGTCTCACCATACCCTCGCTCAATGTGCGTTACCACGCATACAACGAGACAGTGCATCTGCGTCCTACAGGCGTATATATCAATAACATAAAAGGTCACGACAGCGAGTGGAAACCAGGCATGACCGAACACAGCGCCAACATCAGCGGACAGATCACTTACGAACACTTCCGCGACATGCACTATAACTTCGACATCGACGGCACACACATTATGGCCTACAACACACACGAGTTTGGTGACATGCCCTTCTACTCCACCGCCTACGGCACAGGTCACGTCAACATTAACGGTGGGCCCGGCTACGTGAACATCGACATCGACGCCACCCCCACCCGTGGCACCACACTCACCTACAACGCCTCGTCGCCCGAGACCATCACCAACGCCGGTTTCCTATCCTTCGTAGACCGCTCAAAACAGTTGCAGGAAGCTCTAGAAGGCAAAGAGGAAGACGATGAGGTGAAACCCACTAGCGACATGAACATCAACTTCAACCTAAACCTCACCCCCGAGGCGCAGTTGAGACTGCTTATGGATCCACGCACCGACGACTACATCTCGCTCTACGGCACCAGCCACCTGAAATGCACGTACTACAATAAGGGTACATTCAAGATGTACGGCACCTATTATGTCGATCGCGGAACATATAAGATGACCTTGCAAGACGTCATACACAAAGACTTCCAGTTCCGTAAAGGTGGAACCATCATTTTTGGCGGCAATCCCTTTAATGCCGACCTGGGCCTTCAAGCCGTATACACCGTGCCCAGCGTTTCGCTCAATGACCTATCAGCTCGTGGCACCTTCTCCAATAGTACCGTTCGCGTCAACTGCATCATGAACCTCGGCGGACAAGCCGGATCTCCCCGTGTCACTTTCGACTTCGACATCCCCAATGTGAACGAGGACGAGCTGCGAATGGTGCGCTCACTTATCAGCACCGAGGAGGAACGTAATATGCAGGTTATCTATCTGTTGGGCATAGGCCGTTTCTATACTTACGACTATACTGGAAGCCAAGCACAGAGCAGCACTGCCATGAACTCCCTGCTCAGCTCTACACTGTCGGGACAGCTCAACCAAATGCTTAACAACATGACAGGTAGTTCGAACTGGAACATCGGAGCGAACCTCTCGACCGGAACAACAGGCTGGAGCGACATGGACGTCGAGGGTATGCTCTCTGGCCGTCTGCTCAACAACCGCCTACTCATAAACGGTAACTTCGGCTATCGTGACAATCCCGTTGCAGCCAGCAATTTCATTGGCGACTTCGACCTGCAATGGCTGCTCACAAAGAACGGCAACCTTGTCCTCAAAGCCTATAGCGAGACTAACGACCGCTACTTCACAAAATCCAGCCTCACCACCCAAGGAGTGGGCATCATGGTCAAGAAGGATTTCAACAACCTGGGCGACCTCTTCCATTTCCTCAGGAAAAAGAAGACGGACAAGGAGCCGAACAAACAAAACGGCCAGGCAGACAGCCTGCAAACTGACAAGAAGATGGTGAAAGAAAACAACGAGTGATTTGTTTTCCTTCACCACACCTTGCTTCTATGTATAAAGAGTTAAAGGATACCAACTCCCAAATATGAAGCTTGACTGAAACCTTACTAACTAATTCACACTTCCCTGCAACAACAGCTTCATGAAAGTCAGAGCGGCCTTTTTGCGATAAGTTCCCTTCAAAGAATAAGCATAACTGGTGAAGGGATCGGAAAGTTCGTGAATAGGTATGGCGCACAAGCCATTCGTTTCTTCTATTATATGTTCAGGAAGGATACTGATACAGTTGCTTTCGCGAATGACAGACAGTATGGCACTGGCACTGTTAATATATGTGCAGTACTGCAACACACTGGCTTTTTCCGACAAGTAATGCTCGGCCGCATTCTGGTCGCGTATACCCGCCTCGGGCAACACTAAACGCTGCATGCGCAAGTCATCGAAGAACAGTTCTTCCCTACTGGCCAGCGGATGCGTATCGCGCATCACAGCGCACAGCCTATACTGCATTACAGGCACTGCATCCACCCAGTCCTCTTCTCCTTCCACCTTGATGCCAAAAGCAATGTCTAGGTCATGCTCGCGCAGCATGACAATCAGTTCGGGCAGAGTCTTGTACCACACACTCAGCTGCACCTTTGGATAACGCTTTATGAACTGTACTATAACATCGCGCACATACGGCTCTAGCGAGTAGGTAAGTCCGATGGAAAGCTGTCCGTTGAGCATACCACGGAAATCAGCAAGCCGTTCCTTGCACAGATTTACATCACGGATGGCATCCTTGGCCAGAGGCAGAAGAGCTCGACCGCATTCGGTGAGCGAGAGGTGGTGGGAAGAACGAATGAAAAGTGTCACCCCCAGCTCGTCCTCCAGAAGTTTAATCTGTTGCGAGATGGCACTTTGTGAGATGAAACAACGACGCGAAGCCTCCGAAAAGCTACCACACTCGGCAATAGCCACGAAATAAGAAAGTTGACGAATCTCCATAGCAATAATTGTTTTAAAGTGACGGGGCAAAGTTAGGCAAAAAGAATGAAACAAATATACTATCAGCAATCGAAAAAAACAATATTAACATTAGTTATACTTATTCAACTCACACTCGACTGGCTTTGGGATTAAGAAGTGTAAGACTGGAACTGCAATTGAGGTTTTGGGTATACTCATGGTTGTCGTGAGAGAGAAATTAAACATCAACAAAGAAAAACCTTTCAAAAAACCGGTTTATTATTATGTTTTTATTGGTTGATATTTCTGAATCAAGAGGTCAGACACTATGATCCACTCACACGAAGGCACGAAGTTCACGAAGCATTTTCCATTAAAAAAATTCTCTTCGTGTTCTTCGTGCCTTCGTGTGAATCAGGGCGTCTGGCCTAGGCTATTCTCCTAAACAACTAAACGACTAGGTTGGAATCTTTATAGATTCATAAGAAGATGTAATTGCAAATAGTTTCTGAAAAAGAAGAAAGTGAATAACTTTGCCGTCGGAAAAGCAAAGAGAGAATGCAGGACAGGAGGTTCTGTAGATAATAATATTCACTTTTAAAGAGACAGAAACTATGAACAAGGAAATGCAGACATTCAAGAGAATCGCATTCTACAAATGCGAGAGATGCGGCAACGTTGTTGTAAAGGTGAAGGACAGCGGCATAGCCCCGTTTTGTTGCAGACAAGAGATGGTAGAGCTTGAGGCCAAGACGCAGGACGAACTGCAGGAAAGCCACATGCCCGTCATAAGGCGACTGGACTACCACACCCTATTGGTGTGTATAGGCACAAGGCCCCACCCCATGACGGCCGAACACCACATCTGTTTCTTGTGCCTTGTCACATCCAAAGGATTTACGTTGAGGTACCTTGCCGGACAGACCACGGCAGAGGCATACTTCCTCATCCCGAACGACGTGCTGGAAGTTTACGCATACTGCAACATACACGGCTTGTGGAAGTTATCAACAAGCTATCAGTGTAGAGTGTAGTGTTTAAAGTTTAAAGTAGTTGTGAGAGTTTAGAGTCTAGAGTAGTCTATTAAGTTATAAGTTGAAAGGCTGAGGGACTGAGCAGTTAAGCCGACAACTTAAAAATCTATACTGATCCACTTCTCTAAACACTAAACTCCACAACTACTCTAAACACTAAACTCCACAACTACTCTAAACACTACTCTAAACTACCTATCTCACCAGTTTCTTCCCGCCCTTGATGTAAAGGCCACGAGAAGGTGTCAGGACACGACGACCTGAAAGATCGTAGACATCATCGGATGTGATCTGAAGAGAGGGAATGACAACATTCACGCCATCCTCGTCTCGACTGGGCAGTTCCCCAACCTCCTCAAACAGGCAATCGGCATCGGTATGCTGCAGCCAGTCCGAGAACCCGTCTAGATTATTACCAGCAGCCTTGAGCAACAGCACAGCCTTGGGCGTATAAAGATTGTAAGCACCAATCGTCTTGTTCTTCGAGGCTACCACCTTGATGGCGGCAGCACCATCAGCCTTGCTGGCTGTCATATTACTGCGGTCGCCAATGCCATTTCCATATTCAATAGGATCGGCGCTGAAGCAAAGTTCGGTCATATAGTTGACAAATCTGGTACCGTCATACAGGAAGATGCAGTATTTGTCAGTCTGACTTTTCATGGGGAAACGAGTATAACCCTGTGCGTCAGCCTCCGACGAACAAGAAATATAACTGCCATAAGTAGCACTCTTCAGGTAGAAGTAGGTACCCGCATTGGGCATATTAAGAGTGAGATATGGAACAAGGGCTTTAGCAGCGGAATTGACAGCCTGGACATGCTTGTTAATGGTGGTCTGATCGTAGTTGAACCCCTTGATGTAAGCTTCGGCATCGGCCAAAGCTTTGTTGTAGGCATCAAGTTTTCCTGCATTGCTGCATGTATACTGACTGGCCCCCTCGCCAATGGCATACTTATGTGCGTCACGGATGGCAGCCTTCAGCACCTCGACAGCCGACAGCATCTCTATCTCATCAGCATCGGCCGTGGGGTCGTCGGCAAGCATCAACGAGCGGAACTCCACGATGTCACTCTTGGCAATACCCAATGTATTGATGAAGAACTTGTCGAAAGCGTCACGCAAAGTACCGCCAGCGGGAATATTATTCTTGAAGGTAGTATTGAGTAGATTATCAAAACCATTCACATTCTTCAAACGCGTGCCTGCAGCGGTCGAGAACGAGGTGGTCTCATAGTCGCGCAGCAAGTCAGCCTCTTTCACGCCCATCAGTCCCTCAAGCAGGATGGCAAGCATACCTGTACGGTCTGCTCCGATACGGCAGTGGAAGTCGATGCCGCGATGCTGGCGCAGGTTGTTGAGGATGCAAAGAAACTCATTCTTCCAGTGCAGATGAGCATCGGCCTTGTCAATACTGTTAGGCCCATCGGCTATATAGTTCTTGCCACGCACAGCATAGTAGGTACCCTCTGCCTCGGTGAATCCGAAAGGTGAAACACCCGTACCGGACTCCTCGTTGCGCAAATCTATCTCAGCGCCTACACCCATATCACGCATAATCTGCAGTTCATCAGTGTTGGCCACATACCCGCCGTTCATCTCGCCGCTACGGAAGATTCGGCCGTACTTGACGTAACGACCATCGCTAGTCTTCTTGCCACCTAGGTCGCGCATGTTGTACACATGGTTACCCACATAAATCATACGCAAAGTACCACCCACAGTGAACTGTCCTGCACTCTTTCCGTCGGCACTCTTATAATAATAGGTGAAGCCTGGCATAAGATTGTATATCTCGGCCTGCATCTGGTTGGCAGCCACCGTAACCGTCTTGGCATTGCTGAAGTCGGCATTGCGAGAATAGGTCAGCGTTTGTGCGGCAGCCTTCTTCGACACAGGTACGAGTACAGGATTAGGCTGATCGCGACGCACATAGGTAGGCTCGTTAAGATACTTCTCGATGACAGTAGCACTGCTGGTCGAATAGCTGGCATTCTGTACCCAGAAACGATTGGCGGCATTGTTCTCGATGGTGGCAGTGAAATTCATATTGGCAAGGTCGGCCACCTCGAAACTGAGATCGGCAGGCTGTAAAGTCTTCTTTTTGACATCAGTAGCAATCCAACTATGGTTGTCGAAGCTGCCCTGCAGCAAAGCATTGTCCCAAAGAGTAAGGACGGGGGCAGGAGCATTGAAGTTGAACTTCAAGTCGCTAACGCTGACATGATTCTCGCCAGTAGCCTTAACGACACAAGGTGTGCCGGCAGGCACCTCATCGACGGGGATGAGGACAGCTCTATTATCAGCCACCTGAGCCACCGTGTAAGTCTGGCCGAAGAAGGCAGGCTTCAGGTCGAAGGGCAGACAGAGAGCAGCAAACTCTCCGGAAGGAAGATTGAGGTTGAGATATTCAGTTCCCGGGTCGGTAGTGCCGATGTATTCAACACGGAAGTTTTGCCAGCCAAGCCAGTTGAAGTCAGCATTACGCAAGCGGAGGCCAGCCTCAAGACTGCCATCGGTAACCTGACAGATGACGTTATACTCGCCAAAGAATCCCTTGCCCGAGTTTGTGCCATGGGTGATGGCTGTGCCAGAAGTGATGGCACTCTCGTCATCATTGCCATAGATGCTCAGTCCGCTGACACTGCCATTGTAGTCGCCATTAAGGTCGTAGACGCGCACCTCGCTCGAGATGCGATAGTAGCCGTTAGGCAAGTTCGTATAGCTCACATAAGTGTCGCTGTTGCCCAGTTTGTAGCTATTGCCCGTCCAGTTCTGCATCTTCGAACGGTCGGTCATGGTGCGGTCGCCCATAATGCCACCAGTGGCAATAGGATAACCTCCATGCGTGTGTGCGCCTATCTCCTTATAGGTGAAAGACTTGGTGTCCTGACCATCGAAAGCATCGATCATGACGGGCTGCGCAATGCTGGCATTGGCATATTTGCTTTCCACATACGCCTTGTAGGCATCGGTCTGCCCTAAAGAAACGAGCTTGAAGCCATCGGCACGGAACCAACTGACAGAGCGCAGGCCAAGAGTGAGCGAACGAATATCGTCAGTGACAAAGATACCTTCGAGGGTTTGTTCGTCGAAAGTACTCTTGTGGGCAGGAACGAAGTCGAGAGTGAAATCGTTGGCAAAGAGTGTCACGTTCTGCTTGGCATTGGACGAGACAAGGACAGACAAGGCATATTCACCTGCGGGAACATTCTTGATAGTCTGATAGACACACTGATTCTGCGTGTCTGCCACATAGCTGTCACCGCTATACCAGGTATTGAAGAGATACTCGCCATCGGTGCCTGCAGTAGCAAAAATCTCATCACTGGTAGGCTTTACAAAATGGTCGCCTCCGATAGCACCATACACCCAACCGGTAAGGTCTCCTTCCTCGAACGAAGGATTGACGACAAGACCCGTGGAAGAAGGATCGTCGGGCAGACGACTGGGGTCTACAATCTCCATGGTAAAGATGCTACCATCCCACTGTCCGCCATACAGCCATGCCGCCGTATTGCTCGAGCCCACATACCAGCAGCCCAATCCGTCGTCGGCAGGCTTGTCGCCCGTGACATTGGGGAAGGTGCTGGCATTGCTGATGATGACACCCTTATAGGTGCTGCCCGTAGTGACATCAGTTCCGCCCTGTGCACTGGCAAAAGGCTTTATGTACCAATCTACGCCATCGCCCCATCCGAAATCGGCAGTCAGCGTGTTGCCACTATCTTTGAGATGAATCTTCACACACAGCGTGCTACCCGTTTTTGAACCTGTAAAATAGACTTGCGTAGCCGCATCCTGGCTGGTAGTGAGACTGGTAGGAGTCCAATAATTGGCCGTACCCTTCGACGTGCGACGCGTGTTCTTTATGCGATACAGAATAGGGTCGCTGGCATCGGTAGTAAGTAACGGAAGTTCGCTCGCAGCAAACGTGGCCTGCGCTCCCACAAGTAATGCCCATAGGCACAGCAGATATTGACAGATTCTTGTCTTTTTCATTATGATTGTATATTTTGAATTAACATTTAAGGTTTCAACCTCATTACCTAATAACCCTTTCTATTCACTTCACCATCACCTTCTTTCCACCGTGTACATACACTCCAGACTTCAGCTGGGTGGCATCAGTTCCCACATTCACACCCTGCATATTATAATAAGGTGTGGCCTTGCCGGGAACGGCCATGGGCGGTACGATGGCAGTAGCCTCGGTCTTGGTGAGGAGGCGGAACAGGTTGGGAGTAGTCTTGTTGCTATAGATGAGCGAGCCTGCCGTGTGGCTGTCGAGAGCAATGTACTCGTTGCTACCCTTCCACGCACAACGCAGATAGGTTTCGCGGTCTTGGTTCACCTGTTCGAACTGAATCCACGAGTCAACACGGTTCTTGCTGGCCATAGCCACGATGTCCCAATCATTATTGCTGCTTTTCTGCATGAAGAGGGTGCCCGTGCCCAGGTTGTAGTAGTTGCGGAAACCGGTGATGGCAGAGGCCTTGAAGAGGAACGATGAGTTGACATTCTCCATGTCGGGCTCGGCCAACTCATACAACTTACGGCTGCTGTTATAGTGCAGATAAAGACCCGAGCTGACATCCTGAATCATATAGGAAGCCGTGGTGCTGATACGCGTACACAACATAGGAGTAGGATCGTCTACCACCCCGCTAGTAGTGATGTTGATGTCGCTAGCCGAGGCATAGTCCTTACCGTTCACCTCACTCTTGGCAGTGAGCATCAGGTAGCGACCCTCGACAGGCTTGCTGAAGGTGACTTTCTGCGTGGCCGACGTCTTGCTGAACGAACCCTTGGCAGCAGCAGGTCCCCAGATGTACTGGTTATTGCTGACGTATACCTCATACTCCTTTATCATACCGTTCTCCTGTCCGTCGCCGCGAGCCGTATAGGTGAATCCCGTCACATTATAGGTCTTGTTCATATCGATGACCAACTGATGCGGGTACTTGGGCGTACTGCCGCTGTACTCGGTGTGCCAGAAGGTGTTGAAGTTGCCATCAATGGCCTTGCTTGCCTCGTTGCCAGCGTGCTGACTGTCGTACGACAGAACCTTCCAGGTAGAACGATTGATGAACAAGTCGAAAGTGAAAGTCGTGACGGCACTCTCCATCAAGCCATCGGCCGTGCAGTAACACATCACCGTGCCGCCATCGTTGAGCGAGAAGGATGCCGTATAGACGTTGTACGTCTCGCCGCCATCCAGGCTGTAGTGGATGGTAGCACCAGCGGTCTTGGTGGTGAGAGTGATCTTGCCGGTAGAACTGCTGCGAGTGGCACTGACCGACTGACAGATAGGCATATCGACGCGTGCCTTCTGGCACAGCCAGTCGATGGCCTCGGCAGACAATCGATTATCGTTGACGGTGAGCTGGTCATTGTTGATGGGAAGCAGCATGTAGCGGAACTGCGTCTCGCTGGCTTTCAGTTCGTACTTGTCCAGCACGTCGGTACCGCAACTGGCATTACCCAGACCACGGGTGCGTGCATCGAGCGACACAATGGTGGGCGTGCATGACTTGAACTCGTAGCTGTGCTTGACACGAGTGCTGCCATTGGTGTAGTTGTCCTCGGCACGGAAATGAACGGCCGAAGCAGCCATCTGGTCGGGAGCCACAAACATCATACCAGCTCCACTCTTGTTGGTGACAGCCATCCAGCGCACCTCCTGCTTCGTTCCGTGTTCCTGAGGCATGATGTAGTTCTCATACTGGTCTTTTACGGTGCTCTGGTAAATGCCTGGCAGACAGCTTTCTTTACGGTCAACATAGTTGTCCCAGGGACCGCGGCCAAACCATGTCAGATACTCCATCGACGAGGGCATCTCGGTGCGAAGGCCAATCTTGGGCAGCACAGCGCCGTCGGAGGCTGGAAGGATGATGGTGTTGGCCAGAATGGCACCATCGGCACAAACCTTGAAGAGGTGCTGAACATTGAACTTATCTCCGCTCTTCGAGGTGGTGTAGGTGTCGTTGAAGATGATGTCGGCCGTCTTGCCATCCTCGCTCTGCTTGCATTCCATGCTGTTGCACTTCACGTTGAGCTTTGCCAGACCCATATTGTCCCAAGTGCCTGTACGGGTTCCGTCATTATCGGTGGGAAGGCGGAAGAGATTGAGAGCCAAAGGCTTGTCGATGACAGTGACAAGGCCCATCTTGTAGCTGGTAAGCGTTCCGCTCGTCTTGTTGAAGACTGCACTGAAGCCATCACCCTTGACGGAAATCTGGGTTGAAGTGGCCGTCACGGTCAGCTCGCCATCGGCGTCCACCTTATAGGCGGGTTTGACAGGAACATTGATGGGCAGTTTCTCGCAAGCCACCTCGTAGCCAGCATCGGCCCATGCCGCAGCCTGCTTCAGCGTGCCGCTGAACTGTATGAAATACTCCTTCGTGGCATCCATATCCGATGGCACGTCAAGGTTGACCGTGATGCTGTCGCCCGCATTCACCACGTTGCTGATGGCAGCTGTCTTCACAGCCTTGTTCTCCTCGTAAACGGTGTAGCTGAGATCCATGTAGTCAGTGCTGGCAAAGGCTAGTTTGCTCTTCAGCAGCACAGCCACCTTGCCATTCACCACAGCCTTGGCGGGAGTGGCCTTTATCTTGAAGTCTATGGGCTGGTATATCTTCTTCACATTGTAGGTCTTGGCCGTCCACGACAGGTCGGGCTGCACAACACCATTGATGCAGAAATTGCCACTGTTGGGATTGTCGCCAAAGTCACCGCCATAGGCCCAATACTGCTTGCCGCCACTGCTCTTGGTAAGGATGCCCTGATCTTTGAAGTCCCAGATGAACTCGCCGGTCAGCGCGGGATACTTCTCATAGAGGTTGAAATACTCGCGCTGGTTGCCCATCGAGTTGCCCATCGAGTGTGTGTTCTCGCACACAATATAGGGTTTGCCCTGACTGGCCATCCACTCTACCGTGCCGAGGCTGGGATACATATTGCTGTTCACATCGCCATAGTTGCTATTGCCCTCGTAGTGTACAAGGCGAGTCTTGTCGAGCGCCTTGATGCTGTCGCGAGCCGACTGGAAGTTGTTACCGCCACCCGACTCATTGCCCAACGACCACATAAAGATGCAGGCATGGTTGCGATACCAGCGTACATGATTGGCCGAGCGCTCACTCATAGCTTTACGGAAAACCTCCACACTGGACAGACCTGTATTGGCATGACACTCCACATTGGCCTCGGCCAGGACATAGAGGCCGTACTTATCGCACAACTGATAGAAAACGGGATCGTTGGGATAGTGACTGGTGCGTACAGCATTGATGTTCAAGCGCTTCATGCAGATGATGTCCTGCTCTATCTCTTCGTCGGAGATGGCACGTCCGTTTACGGGACTTATATCATGACGATCGACACCATGGAACACCATTCTGCGACCGTTGATGAGCAGTGCTCCATCCTTGCGTACACTGACTTCGCGGAATCCCACCTTCTGGGTGCGCTTGTCAATCTCTGCTCCCTTGGCGTCCTTCAAGGTGAGGACGAGGTCGTAGAGGTTGGGCATCTCGGCACTCCACAATCGGGGAGCAGTGACGTTCATCTGCAGAGAGGTGGTGCCGTTGCTGGCTACGGAGGCCTGACCTGTGGCGATGGCCGACGAACCGTCCATGATGGCTGCCTCTACCTTGCAGTCCTGCTTGCCTGTTCCTGCAACCGTGACATCCACCTTGGCCGTAGCGTTAACAAAGCTGTCGTCGAGGTCGGTGGTGAAGAAATAGTCGCGAATCTGAGTTTTTGGTGCCGACCAGATCATGCAATGACGCTGAATGCCGGTCAGTCGCCAATAGTCCTGACACTCCAGGAACGAGCCACCGGTGAAGCGGTATACTTGCAGGGCAATGCTGTTCTCGCCAGCCTTCAGATAGTCGGTGATGCGGAACTCGCTGGGCGTGTAGGAGTCCTCGCTATACCCCACCCTCTTGCCGTTGATCCAGAGATAATAGCCATGACCCACACCATTGAAGCGGGCATAGACCTCACGGCCGTCCCAACTGGCAGGGAGCGTGAAAGTGCGGCGATAGGTGCCCACTGGATTGGTCTTGTCACCACTGTAAGTGAACCATCCGGGGCGTGAAGCCATGATGCTATAGGTATTGTTGTCGTAGCTGAAGGGATAGCCCACGTTGACATAGAGAGGCTTGTCCCACGTCTTGCCATGGTTGAGGCCCCACACCTGCCAACTGCTTGGCACGTCGATATTGTCCCACGCCGCATCATTGTAGTCGGCAGCACACCACGACGTAAGGGCACTGCTGGGGTTACCCACCCACTTGAACTTCCAAGTGCCGTCGAGCGATAGGCTGTAGCCATCGGGCACGGCAAAGGTATGAGCAAGTTCACGATTCACACTGGTGATGTTGATATTGTCCCATTCCTTGCCTGTCTGTGCACTGAGCGACGAAGGAATAAATGTGGCCGACAACACAATAGCCGTAATGGCACGTCCTACAGTTTTAACAACAGAGGACTGCAATAAGTTTTGTTTGAAGATAGATGGCATATGATTTAATGATATAATTTTACGCTTGCAAAAGTACACAAAAAATGGGAATATAATTATCGGTTTCAAAACTTCCTTTGTCAATTTTAAAACATTAATAAGAAAAATGACAAAAAGACGACTCAACGAATGCTTTCCAAAACGTCTAGCACCTTTTTAAAAATCTCCTAGCGTCTTTTGAAAAATCCTCTAGCATCTTTTCAGAAAACTCCTAGCATCTTTTCAGAAAACTCCTAGCGATCGCAATCGACAATCGCAGCAATCGCAATCGTCAATCGCAGCGATCGCAATCGTCAATCGCAGCGATCGCTGACTTCACACACAGCGAGTGAAGCTGGTACAAGCTGCATTCGTTCCCAAATGAAGAGCTGAAGAGTTGCGCACACATTAAAATGGGGTGCCCCAAATTGGAGCACCCCATAGCTTTAAGGACCTAAACCTAACTTATCTACTTAACCATAATCTTACTAACGTTCACACGTCCATTGCTATCGGTCCTCTTGATGATGTTAACACCCTTCACAGGCTTGCTCATCTCAACGCCGTTAAGCGTATAGAATGAAGTACGAACATTATTTGCGGTAGCTATATTCTCGACTGCTGTATTAACCTCGGTGGGCTCGGTAGAACCTACGAATGCAAGGCTCCAGTCGTCGAACATGAGTGAATCCCAGTATGCAAAGGTGGTCTTGCGCAGACCAATGGTAATCTCCTTCTGACCCTCCTCTACCTTGAAGACAAGCATATTCTTGTACTCGTCGTTGTCGAAGCATACACGTGACGAAGGCATGTTGCCGGGATAGTAGTAGGTGGTGCCGTCAATCTCAACCTCGCTGACATTCTGTCCCTCCTCTTCGGGGAAGAACTCGCTGTCCTCGTGCAGCTCGTCGAGCACGTCGTGCAGCTTGGTGCTGTACTCGCCAGCATAGAGGCGTGACTCAGATACGGGCTTCTCGACATGGTCGTTGCCATAGCCCTGACGGTTGTAGCCGTATACATAGAGCTTGTACCAACCGGGAGCAAGACCCTTGATGGTCTGGTGTACATCCTTTCCGGCAGTCCAGTCGGCAGCCCAGAACTCAGCGCTGAACTCGTTGCACGAAGGCTGGTCGCCCTCCCAACCGAAGGGGTTGTACTCTGAGTTATACTTCTCGTAAGCAAAACCGCACTCGTAGCTGGGGTTGACGATAGCAGCAGTCATATCGAAGGGATTCTGCTCGGTAGCAGTAGCGAGGCCGTCGTGCTGTACACACTGGGTGAACTTGACATCGAGCTCGTCGGCAATAGCATCAATCTCGTCATTATCCTTGATGTTGCCATCGGTAAGCTTGCCGATAACGCCTTCTACATAGCTGGTGAACTCACCCTTGGTGCTAGAAGTGACGTCATCGATGCGATACTCGGCAATGAAGCCAGCCTTGTCGGCCAGGGTCTGAGTCAGTGCGAGAGTGGCCTTAGCCTCCTCGATAGCAGCCTTCAGAGTGGGGATGGCTGCGATGCAAGCATTGGCATCGTTGTTCTTGATAGCATTGTTGGCAGCGTTCTTGGCAGTGTTGGCAGTGTTGGTCAGAGCAACTGTAACGTAGCCCTCAGCCATGGTGTTGTCAAGCTCCTCGATGAGTTCCTGCAAACCGTTAGCATAGTCCTCGGCACGGTTGCCGTGATAGTAGAGGGTGAAGTTGTCGAAGAGACACCAGTCGCCGTTGTCGGCCGACTTGACACCGATGGTCAGGTCGGTAGCCTCCTTCTCGGTAAGGAAGAAGTCGAGCGTATTGGTGTAGAGAGGTGTCACACCATCCTCCTCGAATGCATCAAACCACTGGCGGGCACCCTCCATACTGTTGGGATAGTAACCTACGCCCTCGGTATAAGAGTCGCTGGGGTATGCACCGTCGCCGGCACCGGGGAAGTAACCCTCGTCGTTAGCCTTGTCGCGAACGTTCCACAGCTTAACCTCGTTCTCGTTGGCATAGAGCACAGCGTTAACCTCGCTGCGACGCTGGTAACCCTGAACGGT
Source organism: Bacteroidales bacterium (assembly GCA_018064685.1). Classification (GTDB taxonomy): domain Bacteria; phylum Bacteroidota; class Bacteroidia; order Bacteroidales; family Bacteroidaceae; genus Physcousia. The sequence goes on from JAGHUS010000068.1 coordinate 34,013, forward strand.
GAGTGTGTAGCGGCCCTTGGGCATAGCCTTGAGTGTCTGCGACACGTTGAAGTTCTTCTGGAAGTACTCAACCTCGCTGTAGCTGTAGCCGGGGTTGTTGTAGCCGTTCATATCCCAACCGTTGTAGTTCTCGTCGAAGTTGGGGTTAACGAGCAGATAGGTAAGATCTGACTGAGGCTTGATGGCTGCATTCAGATAGTTGGCAATGATGCCCGCAATCTTGTCCTTTGCAGCAGCCACGTCGGCAGGAGTCTTATAGGTCTGCTCTACCCATGCAGTGCGCAACACGTTCTCCTCGGCCTCGATCATGCCAACCAGCACATCGTCGTCGGCATTAGCCTCCTTGCGCTCGGCAGTATACTCGAAGAGGTGATAGAGGGCATCGTAGGCATTGTAGAGGTTGGTGTAGAGATCAGCAATCTCCTTGCCTGCCTCGGCATCGTCGATGATGGTAGAGATCTCGGCTGCCAGCTCATTGCAGGTATTCTCCAAAGAACCGTCGAGGTCATAGTCGAGCAGGGCTCCAGAGAGGTTGTTGAACTTCTGCAAAGCAGAGTTCAGTGCATTGTAGTCGCTCTTTGAGTCAGCAAGTGCCTGAGCAGCAGCCTCCAGAGCGCTCTGTGCTGCTACGCACTGCTCGTCGGTGGCAGCGGCATTGGCCAGCACTTCGTTGGCTGCATCGAGGGCAGCAACATAGGCAGCCTTGGTGGCGGCATTGGCAGCGAAGAAGTCGAACTCATCCTCGGGGAACTGTGCATTGGCCGACTTGATGGCATTCTGCAACTTCAGGGCTGCAGCGCTGAGAGTAGACTTACCCAGACTGCTGATCTTGAAGTTATCGACAGCCACCCAGTTGGCATCGGTGGTAGCGTCAACATGGAAACCGAGCTCGGTGGGAGTAACGCCATCGGACATGAACTCGATGACATAGTGCTTGGGCGAGTTGTTGGGAGTTGCCACAGCCACCTCGTACAAGCTGGCATTCTTGACATAAACGGTTACACCCGATACGAGAAGGCTGCCATCGCTCTGCTGGTGTGCCAAGGCATCGGCCTCGAAGCGGTAAAGACCTTCGGGAAGGCTTACTACCTGATAGATGCCATACTCGTTGCCCAACTTGTTGGGACCGGGAGTCCACTTCTCGCAGAAACCTGAGAGCTGAGCCTGATACTCATCCTCGCCAACCATATAGCTTGAACCGTTATAGACAGTGCCATTGGGGTCGTGGGTCATACCACCGATATTCTCCCAACCAGTAACATCTTCATCGAAGCTGGGGTTCTTGAGCAGCTGGTCGGTGAGGTCGAGAGGATCGTCGGGGGTGGGCTCGTAGCCACCCTCATTCATCTCTGCCTCCAGGACAGCAGCCTTCAGGGCGGTGAGGGCTTTCTGCAGCTCGGCAACTGTAGCATCAGGGTTATTGTAAGTAGCTGAGATTGCAGTCAAATCGATAGACTTATACTCCTCGGCCTCATAGAGCAGTTCGTACATCTCTACGCGAACATTATAAATAATAACTGCGTCGGAGGGAACAAAAGTCCAGGCTATCATACCACCGTCTTCGGGATCGGCATTACAGATAACGTCAAATGTCTCACCATTAGTTCCCATATAGGTTCCCTCCTCGGCTAACTCGGTATTGTTGAAAGCCAAGGTATAGGCTCCATCTTCCAACTGCTCGATATTCAGTTCGCGGCATCCCTGCCAGTCGCCTGCCATATCAACAAACAGATAGGGACGGTCGCCCTCGGCAAAGGGAGTAAAGGTGTACTTGCCGACATGTGAACCACTTGCCGACTTCAGACTCCAGCTGCCATTGGTGTTCTCTACCAACTCGTAGGTAATGGCACTTGATAGATTCTCATCGATGCTGTAGAGAATGGCAGAAGTGCCCCACTGAGCAGAGATTCGACCCATACCCATACAAGCACCAGCCTCTACATTGTAGAGCATCACCTTTGCGCCATTGGTGGGAGCCACACCCGTCTCGAACGGATTGGTGGGAATCTCCCAGTCACCGGCAAAAGCACTCGTGCACACAAAGGCAAAAGCTGCGGTGAACAGGTTACGTAAAGTTTTTAGTTTCATACTCGATTTTTTTTGGTTAATTATAATTTTTGGTTAAAATATCCTTTCAGAATTATCAAAAACAAAAGTTCTGTACTGACGCAATCACACACTCCACCCTTTACATTTTTGATAACACGGCGCAAAAGTAGCTTATTTTGGACAATTTACAAAAAAATTACGAAACACAAACTATCAATTTTGTAACAACACGCATTAAAATACAAAAAACTCGAAAAACATCACGCGCGTATAAATAAAAAGATGTATCTTTGTGGCTGATTTGAGTTTAGAGTTTAGAGTTTAGAGTGTAGAGTTTAGAGTAGTTTAGTAAGTTCATAGTTGTTGAGTTGAAAGAGCTAACTCCATACCAACTCTAAACGCTAAACTAACAACAACTCTGAACGCTGAACCAACAACAACTCTAAACTCTGAACTCTGAACTAACAACAACTCTGAACTCTAAACTCTAAACTAACAACAACTCTAAACTAACAACAACTCTAAACTCTGAACTCTAAACTCTGAACTAACAACAACTCTAAACTCTAAACTAACGACAACTCTAAACTAACAACAACTCTAAACTCTAAACTCTGAACTAACAACAACTCTGAACTCTAAACTCTAAACTAACAACAACTCTGAACTCTGAACTCTAAACTAACATAACATCCAATGAAGAAACTAATCTTTTCTGCCTTCTTCTGCCTGTGTGCAATGACGGCAAAAGCTATCGACCACAAAGACATCACAGCATTCAGCATCGTGCCCGACAACTTTGTGCTCATCGAGAACGGTACACCCACTCCCATCATTGTCAGCAGCAACGAGGACAAAGGTGTGCTGCGCGCCGTGAACAGCATGTGCAAGGACATGGAGGCCGTGTGCGGAAAGATGCCCGAGAGGGGCACAACGAGCACGATGAAGCGCGCCATCGTAATCGGCACAATGCAAAGCGACGTCATAAAGCCTTTGCTGAAAGCTAAGCGCATTGACGAGAAGGAACTGAAGGGAAAGAGGGAAAAATACATCATGACCACGATAAAGGACTTCTCGAAGGACATCGAGGAGGCACTGGTCATCGTGGGCAGCGACAAGCGAGGCACCATCTACGGAGCCTATGAGCTGTCAGAACAACTGGGTGTTTCGCCCTGGTACTACTGGGCTGACGCCCCCATCCAGCCACAGAAGAATGCCAGCATCAAGCGTGGCACCTATACGGCTGGCGAGCCCGCTGTGTGCTACCGAGGCATCTTCCTCAACGACGAAGCCCCTTGCCTCACAACATGGGTAAAGAACACGTTCGGCACAAACTACGGCGGCCACGCTTTCTACGAGAAGGTTTTCGAACTACTGCTGCGCCTTCGTGCTAACTTCATGTGGCCTGCCATGTGGGGCTGGGCCTTCTATGCTGATGACACAGAGAACAGCACGCTGGCCAACGAGATGGGCATCATCATGGGCACTAGCCACCACGAACCTATGGCCCGCAACCACCAGGAGTATGCTCGCCACCGCAACGACTACGGAGCCTGGGACTACACTACGAACAAGGAGGGACTGGACCGCTTCTTCCGTGAAGGTATGGCACGCGCCAAGAACAACGAGGACCTCATCACCATCGGTATGCGTGGCGACGGCGACGCTGCAATGGGCGTGAAGGAGGGCGATGCCAACCAGGCTGAATACATCAAGAACAGCATCTCGCTGCTCGAAGATATCATCAACAACCAGCGTCGCATCATCAAGGAGGAGACGGGGCGTCCAGCCAAAGAGCGTCCTCAGGTGTGGGCGCTGTACAAGGAGGTGCAGACATACTACGAGATGGGACTGAAGGTGCCCGACGACGTCACCATCCTCATTTCGGACGACAACTGGGGCGACGTGCGCCGTCTGCCCAATGCCGAAGAGCGAAAGCGCAGCGGTGGATGGGGTATGTACTACCACGTTGACTACGTGGGTGCTCCGCGCAACAGCAAGTGGCTGAACGTAACGCCCATACAGAACCTTTGGGAGCAGATGAGCCTGACATACCAGTATGGCGTGGACAAGCTGTGGGTGCTCAACGTGGGCGACCTCAAACCTATGGAGTACCCCATCACACTCTTCCTGGACATGGCATGGAACCCCAACCGCTACACGGCACAGAATCTGATGGAGCATCCCAGAGAGTTCTGCGCTCAGCAATTCGGCGAACAGTATGCCGAGCCTGCTGCCCGCATCCTCAACCTCTACAGCAAGTATAACGGACGTGTCACTGCCGAGATGCTGGACCGCAACACCTACAATCTGGAAAGCGGCGAATGGGCTCAGGTTGTAAACGAATACAAGAACCTGGAAACGGAGGCTCTGCGCCTGTATGGCGAAATGCCCAAAGAGACTCACGATGCCTATCAGCAACTCATACTCTTCCCCGTACAGGCAATGTGCAACGTATACGAGATGTATTATGCACAGGCACAGAACCACAAGTTCTACCAGCAACGCCGCGAGGAGGCTAACTACTGGGCCAGCGAGTGCGAACGCTGCTTCCGTCGCGACTCCGTCCTCTGCGCCGACTACAACAAGAAGATTGCCAACGGCAAGTGGGATGGCATGATGATACAGAAGCACATCGGATACACCAGCTGGAACGACAACTTCCCCCGCGAAATCATGCCCAGCGTGTATCGCCTCTCGGCCGACAGCATCCAGCACGACGGTTACGTCTTCATGCCCGACAACATGAACAGCAAGGTGGGCTATCTGGCCATCGAGGCAGAGCATTTCTATAGCAGCAAGGACACCGAGGGGGCAAAGTGGACCGTCATCCCCAGCATGGGACGTACGCTGAGCGCCATCTCGCTGCAGCCCTATACCGTTCGTCCCAACGGTGCTACTCTGACCTATGCATTCCGTCTGCCCGAAGGCGTCAGCGAGGTGGACGTGCATGTCATCACGAAGAGTACGCTGGCATTCGAACGCACCGAAGGACATCGCTACACAGTAGGCTTCAAGGGTGGTGACAAGAAGGAAGTGAACTACAACGGCGACATGAATGAGGAGGCTCAGAACATACATCGCACTTACTACCCCGTAGTGGCACGCCGAGTCGTGGAGAAGCAGGTCACTCTGCCCGTCAAGACCGACAACGATGGCATCTGCTATCTCGAGATCTCGCCCATCGAACCGGCTGTAGTACTGGAGAAGATCATCATCGACTATAAGGGCTACAAGCCTCAGTATCTCTTCGGCAACGAGTCGAAGACTGCCCCCATAGCACAGCCCCTTGCCTTACCTCGTCCCAATTTTAGAGGTATGCGTCCTCGTCAATAAAACATAAGCAAGAAATAACATCATGAAGTACAGAGAATTAGGAAAGACGGGCATGAAAGTGTCCAACGTATCATTCGGTGCCTCGTCACTGGGCGGTGTTTTCCACTCACTGAAGGAGGAGACGGGTATTCAGGCCGTACATACAGCCGTCGACAATGGCATCAACCTCATTGACGTATCACCCTATTATGGCCACTACAAAGCCGAGCAGGTATTGGGCAAGGCTCTGAAGGAGATTGAGCGTAGCCGCTACTACCTCAGCACCAAGGTGGGACGATATGGCAAGGACGGCGTGAACACATGGGACTATAGCGGCGAACGTGCACGACAGAGCGTGTATGAGAGCATGGAACGCCTCAACGTGGACCACATCGACCTTATCAATGTACACGACATTGAGTTTGCCGACCTCGAGCAGGTCATCAACGAGACACTTCCCGCACTCGTGGCACTGCGCGAAGAGGGTGTGGTGAGCCACGTGGGCATCACCAACCTCACACTGCGACACTTCAAGTATGTCATCGACCATGTCCCCGCCGGCACCGTCGAGAGTGTACTGAGTTTCTGCCACTACACCCTTAACGATGATGCCCTGGCCGACTATCTCGACTACTTCGAAGAGCGTGGCATCGGCGTCATCAATGCCTCACCCTACAGCATGGGACTGCTCACACAGCGCGGCGCCCCCGATTGGCATCCCGCTCCTGCAGCCCTGCAGCGTCTGGCTCGCAAAGCCGTCGACTTCTGCAACAGCCGTGGCGTGGAGATAGAGAAGCTTGCCATGCAGTTCAGCGCTGCCAACGAGCGTATCGCCAGCACCCTTTTCAGCACCACAAACCCCGACAACGTACTCAAGACCATAGCATACACCAACGAGCCTATGGACGAGGAGTTGGTGGCTGAGGTGAGAAAGATTCTGGAGCCGGGCTATCGCGACACGTGGGTGAATTCATAACATAAAAGCATTTTTTACATATTCTCACAAACAAAAATTCGCATCTCACTATGCCAAATATTATCGACGCTCACTCTCATCTTTGGCTTCGTCAGGACACCGAGGTGGGAGGCAAGAAAATAAAAAGTCTGAAGAACGGTCGCAGCATCTTCATGGACGAAGAGGTGCAGATGATTCCTCCCTTCATGATTGACGGCGTCAACTCTGCCGAGGTCTTTCTCTCCAATATGGACTATGCCCAGGTGAGTGCAGCCGTGGTGGTGCAGGAGATCATCGACGGACAGCAGAACGACTACCTGCTCGATGTGCAGAAACGCTATCCCAACCGCTTCTTCACAATGGGAATGCCGGACATGAAGAAACTCTCGCTGGGCGAGGCTGGAAAGGAAACCTTTCTTGAAGAGACGAGTGCGTTGCTAGATCGTGGCTTCCGAGGCATTGCCATTCCCGGTCATCGTCTGACAGAGTCGGTTCACACCCTTCTGCCTATGTGCAAACTGCTGGAGGAGCGCGGCATAATCCTCGACATGTGCCTGGACGACAACGCCCGGCAGATTGCCGAGATGGCCGAGGTGATTCAGGAATGCCCCAATCTGAAGGTCGCCATCGGGCACTTCGGCATGGTCACCACACCGACGTGGAAGAACCAGATACTGCTGGCCCGGGAGAGCAAGAACGTCACCATCGAGTCGGGAGGCATCACATGGCTCTACAACAGCGAGTTCTACCCCTACCCCAGTGCCATACGCAGCATCAAGGAGGCTGCCGACATGGTGGGAATGGACAGACTGATGTGGGGTTCGGACTACCCGCGCACCATTACCGCCATCACCTACAAGATGAGCTACGACTTTGTGTGCAAGAGCACCGAGCTAACCGACAAGGACAAGGCACTCTTCCTTGGCGAGAACGCACAACGCTTCTACGGCTTCCTTAATCTGGTAGAATTACCTTATATAAAAAATATGTCGGAATAAGTAAGTGATCAAAATTATTTTTATAATAGATGTGCTCTATTTGTCAGCAGATTTTGTGCTTATTTCGAAGGAGTGTAGCGGGCTACATGACTGAGAATAAGTGCAAAAGGTGCGACAAAGAGAGTGCATATATTAAAAAAGTTGCTTGCTTTAACATTAACTAAATAATTCTGATTACTTACTTAAGGATTAACAAAATAACAACAATGAAAGCAATACAGATTCCTTCACTTCAGAAAATTGAAGTCATCAATATCGACAAGCCCGCAACACCCGCTGCCGATGAGGTACTTATCAGCCTGCAGTATGTAGGCTTTTGCGGTTCCGACCTGAACACCTTCCTGGGTCGCAACGGCATGGCAAAGGAAAACGTCATCCCTGGACACGAGGTAGGTGCCGTGATCGAAGCCGTAGGCTCGAATGTGCCTGACACACTTCGTCCCGGCATGGTGGTTACCGTCAATCCCTATACCAACTGCGGCCACTGCGCATCATGCCGTAACGGTCGCGTCAATGCCTGTCAGCACAATGAGACACTGGGCGTGCAGCGCGACGGTGCCATGCGCGAGCTGATGCTTCTGCCCTGGCAGAAGATTATCCCCGCCGAAGGACTGGACACCAAGACCTGTGCCATCATCGAACCCATGAGTGTTGGCTTCCATGCTGTCGATCGTGCCCAGGTACAAGACATCGACAAGGTGATGGTCATTGGCTGTGGCATGGTGGGCTTGGGTGCCGTGGTACGTGCAGCCCTGCGCGGAGCAACCGTCATTGCAGCCGACCTTGATGATGAGAAACTGGCATTGGCCAAGAAACTGGGTGCCACATACACCATCAACACCAAGACCGAGGATGCCCACCAGCGTCTTGCCGAACTGACCGAAGGACTTGGCCCCGACGTGATAGTAGAGGCCGTGGGAAGCGTTCCCACCTATCAGTTGGCAGTCAACGAGGTTGCCTTTACCGGTCGCATCGCTTGTATCGGCTATGCCAAGCAGGACGCCGAACTCCCCACTCGCCTCTTCGTACAGAAAGAGCTGGATGTACGCGGCTCACGCAATGCCATGCCCAACGACTTCCGCGCCGTCATCCATTATTTGAAGAATGCAGAGTGTCCCACAGAGGAACTCATCTCCAAAGTAATCAAACCCGAAGAAAGCCAAGAGACAATGGAGTATTGGGCACAGAATCCCGGTAAGGTGTTCCGCATCCTTGTCGACTTCACCAAACAGAACTAAATACATTAACCAGCTATCACTAATGGAAAAGATTATTCAATACGGAGAAGGTAACTTCCTTCGCGCATTCGCAGACTGGATGATGGAGAAGGACAGTGTCGTCGTTGTAAAACCACGCCCCGGCAAGGGCCTGGAGCGTCTTATCGGCCAGCAATGCCGCTACTATGTGTGTGTACAGGGCATGAAGGACGGACAGGTCATCGACAACATCGAGAGGATGGAGAGCATCTCACGTGCCATCAACCCTTACGAGGAGCATGACGAATATCTGCGTCTTGCCGAGCAGGAAAGCATCCGCTTCGTCATCAGCAACACCACCGAGGCTGGTATCGCTTTCGACCCCGAATGCAAACTCAGTGATGCCCCGGCATTGAGCTACCCCGGCAAACTCACACAGCTGCTCTACCATCGCTGGCAACATTTCAAGGGGGCTGCCGACAAGGGCCTTATCATTCTGCCATGCGAGTTGATATTCCACAACGGAAAGAACCTGCAGAAATGCATCAACCAGTACATCGAGCTGTGGGGACTGGAAGCAGAATTCAAGCTTTGGGTTGAAACATGCTGCCCTATCTACAACACGCTTGTAGACCGCATCGTGTCTGGCGCACCTACCGAGGAAGAGCAGAAAGAATTTGAGAGCAGAATTGCAAGTGCCTCGAACAACGAGGGCAAGGCTGAAGCACAGAACCCCATCTTCGTCAAGGCCGAGCCTTATCACCTCTGGGTTATCGAAGCTCCCGAGGACGTACGTGCAGAACTGCCTTTACGACAGAACGACTTCAACATCGTATTCACCAACGACGAGCACCCCTATCACGAACGCAAAGTCACACTCCTCAATGCCCCCCACACAGTAATGTCGGCACTGGGCACCGAGATGGGACTTGAAACCGTTCGCGACTGCATGATACATCCCACACTGGGTGCAGATCTGCAAAAGATGATGAACGAGGAACTTATCCCCACCCTTCTGCCTATGGGCTTCAGCCAGGAAGAACTCGATGCCTACGCACACGACATCACCGACCGCTTCCTCAACCCCTTCCTGCATCACCGCCTCAGCTCCATACGTTTGAATGCCATCTCAAAATGCAAAGCACGCCTGCTGCCCAGCATGCAACGATACTTCGAACTAAATGGCACAATGCCGACAATGCTGACAAAGGGCATCATGTCAAACATCAGACTGGAAAATTAATAAGATGATAATAAACGAGAAAGATAATGTCGAGATTCTCCTTCAGCCAGAAGACGGGATTCCTGCCGGACATAAACGTGCACGCCGCAACATTGAGCAAGGGGAGAATATAATCAAATACGGTTATCCCATCGGACAAGCCACACGCCACATCGACAAGGGTGAGTGGGTGAACGAGAACAACATCAAGACAAATCTTGAAGGAACGCTGGAATACAGCTACCATCCTCAGACACAACACACCGCATCGCATGACGTGGAAAGCGTCCAGGCCCCGAAGGACATGCAAAACGGAAAAGCGGAAAGAGAGATCAACGCCTTTCTGCGCCATGACAACCAGTGTGGCATCCGCAATGACATCTGGGTAATCCCCACTGTAGGCTGTGTGGCTTCGCTGGCACAACGTCTGGCATCCGACTTCCAGCAAAAAAGCGGATACCCGACAATGGCATTCGCACATACCTTTGGCTGCTCTCAATTGGGATGCGACCACGAACAGACACGCCAGATTCTCTACTCGCTCACGACCCACCCCAATGCCGGTGGCGTACTAGTGTTGGGATTGGGCTGCGAGAACAACCAGCTCAGCACGCTTCGCGACATGCTCGACGAAAAGATTGACACCACACGTGTACGTTTTCTTGAGGCACAGAAGGTGAAGGACGAGTACGAGGAGGGAATGAGGATCCTGGCGGAGATTCACGACGTCGTGAAAGAAGACAAACGCATCCCATTGCCCGTAAGCATGCTGCGTATCGGATTGAAATGCGGAGGCTCCGACGGCTTCTCTGGCATAACCGCCAATCCGCTTTTGGGACGCCTCTCCGACACCTTGATAGCCCAAGGCGCCACGACAATCCTAACCGAAGTGCCCGAGATGTTCGGAGCCGAGACACTACTCATGGACCGCTGCTGCGATGAAGCCACATTCCAGAAGACGGTCCGTCTCATCAACGAGTTCAAGGAGTACTACCTCTCGCACAATCTGCCTGTGGGCGAAAACCCATCACCGGGCAATAAGGCTGGAGGTATCAGCACACTTGAAGAGAAATCGTTGGGTTGTGTGCAGAAAGGTGGCAGTGCAACGGTAATGGATGTGCTTGACTATGGACAGCAACTCACCACACCCGGACTCAATCTGCTCTGCGCCCCAGGCAACGACCTTATTGCCAGCACTGCCTTGGCAGCCTCTGGATGCCAAATGGTGCTCTTTACAACGGGCAGAGGTACACCCTTCGGCACCTGTGTTCCCACCCTCAAAGTCAGCACAAACAATGAACTGGCAGCCCAAAAGCCTCACTGGATAGATTTCAATGCAGGATGCTTGCTCACTGGTACGTCTTGGGAAGAGGCCACGCAGCAACTCTTGCAACTCGTCATCAACACAGCCAATGGCCAGTCATCGCGAAACGAAGAAAACGGCTACCACGAAATTGCAATCTGGAAGAACGGTGTGACGTTGTAATTAGGTTATAAGGTTATAAGGTTTTAAGGTTATAAGGTTTTAAGGTTATTAGGTTATAAGGTTTTAAGGTTTTAAGGAGATTACACATTGACAGATCGCCTTTGAAAAGCATCTGGTATAATCCTCAAAACCGTAAAAGGTCTTTAGACCGACCTTAAAACCTTATAACCGAACAACTTGAATACCCTTTATAATTAATGAACCCCGAAAGTATGACTGATACTTTCGGGGTTCATTTCTAAGCTGCTTATGCAACCTTACTTGAACAGCAAGGGAGCAACAGTGTTCAAAGCACGACGCCAGGTGAGGAACTCATGAGCAGTGCCCTCGCTGACATGGCCCACAGCATTGTAGCCAGCAGCCTTGAGGTCTGCCTCTGCCTTGCGGATGCCAGTGGGATTCTCCTTGCTACCGGTAGACATGAACATCAGCTTGGGCTGGTCAGCCTTTGAGAGCTTGCTGATCTCCTCAACGCTGTACTGGCCACCGCTGAACAGACCCCAGTAACCGAACACCTGAGGACGGTTGAGAGTGATAGAGTGAGTCTCCATACCACCCATTGACAAACCACACATTGCACGGCTGTTACGCTGAGCCTTGGTGCGGAAGTTCTTGTCAATGTAGGGAATCAGCTCGTCACAAAGAACCTTCTCAAAGCCATCCTTAACATTGAAGCCGCCAAGACCACCAATGCGGGTGCCGTTGGTCATACCGTAAGTCATGACAACAATCATGGGCTGGCACTTGCCATCAGCAATCAGGTTGTCCATGATGATGGGAGCCTTACCCTGAACAGGCCAAGAAGTCTCGTTCTCACCCCAACCATGCTGCAGATAGAGCACAGGATAACGCTTGTTAGGATTCTTTGCATACTCAGCGGGGAGGTAAACGTATGCAGGACGCATCTGCTCGCCTTCAACCTTGCTGGGGAAGTATACCAAAGAAGTCTGTCCGTGCTCGATATTGGTGCGCATAGCATAGAAATCCTTATCATCGTTGGTAGGAACCTCAACACCTGCCTGCCACTGTGTACCACCATAATAGAAGTTGGTACCGGGGTCAACAACCGTTGCACCGTCAATCTTCAGAGTGTAATAGTGGAAGCCAGGATCCTCGGGAGTCATAGTGGTACCGATGAAGCTGCCATCATCCTGCTTCTTCAGCATCGTACCCTTCATGGCACCGCCATGACCAGCACTTGCGGTAACAGTCTTAGCATTGGGAGCCATTACGCGGAAACGAACATAACCCTGAGAGTTAACCTGGGGATACTGCTGACCAGGCTGGCAGGTCTCAGAAGGCTGGAAGTCCTCCTTGATAACAGCATTGTCGATAGAGGGATCAAAGTCACGTACTACATAATATACGTTCTTCTTCTTCAAGTCCTTGTCGAAGAGCAAGGGATAGTTGTTTGTACCAACCCACGAATCCTTGTCGCTGACGTTCCAGAAGGTTACTACGTCAACCTTGTCCTTATGACGACGCAAAGCGCGGAAGAAACGGTCGTACTGAGCCTCCTGCATCTGCTTCTGCTCGTTGGTGACAACCTGACCCTCGTTGCGGTCCATATTCAGCTGGCCACCCATCTGCTCATTCACGCGGATGTCGAGCTCAGTAACCTGAATGTGGTCAACAATCTCCGAGTACTTAGCCAAAGCAGCCTCCATCTCATCCTCCGAGGGACCGTAGATGTTATAGTGACCCTGCATACCGATACCGTCGATGGGAGCACCCTCCGACTTCAGACGCTTAACCATCTCGTAGATGCGGTCACGCTTCTGGGGGTTGCACTCGTTATAGTCATTATAGAAAAGAAGAGCATTGGGATCAGCCTCACGAGCATAGATGAAAGCCATCTTGATGAACTCATCATTACCGCAGATCTGATAGAATGTCGAGTTGCGCAGAGGCTGGTTTCCACCATCGGCAATAGCCTCGTTTACAACGTCCCAGCAATACACAACATCCTTGTAGCGCTCTACTACAGTATGGATATGCTTGCGCATACGCTCGAAGAGAACTTCCTTGCTCACAAGCTTTCTGCCCTGGAACTGATTCTGTCCGCCACGACGCTGACCCTGGCCAAACTGACCCTGACCAAACTGACCCTGACCAAACTGACCCTGAGGGAAGCCCTGGCCACCGAAGCCATTTGCCTGAGCCTGACCACCATTCTTCTTGGCAGCCTTCTCAGCCTCCTTCTTAGCCTTTGCCGCAGCCTTCTCCTGAGCCTTCTTCTCGGCGGGAGTCAACTCCTCATAGAACATCCAGTTGGCAAACTGACTATGCCACAACAGACAGTGACCACGCAGCTTGATACCATTCTTGCGGGCAAAATCAGCAATCTTGTCTGCGCGGCTCCAGTCATACTGGTCGGGACCCTTGCACACCTCGCCGGGCTTGAAATCATTCTCGGCCGTCATGCTGTTGTACTCCGTTGTAATGATGGCAGCCTCGTCAGGATTAGCAATGTTGCGCTGGTTTACAGCCACGCCCACCAAGAAATAGTCCTTGTAGGCCTCTTTCAGAGTCTTGGTGTCAGGAGCCTGTTGGCGCTGACGGAACTGAGCACTGGCACTAAGAGCCAACGCACAGCCAAGAGCAAGCATCATGAATTTTTTCATAAGAGATTGTTTTTAGATTAATAATATTGTTTTGGTTGTTCTTCTCACGTTTAGTCCCCTTACTTCAATTATACCTTATATAATATAAATAGCAATGGGCACCACATTTAACATTTTGACCACATAGTATTAAAAAGGTTTAATTCACCTTATTTAATTAAATAAAAAATTCAACTTTCGCTTGTAATGATCAGATTGATTATCTTGTCGCT
>JAGHUS010000113.1 GCA_018064685.1 Bacteroidales bacterium
CCTTCATACCATTTGCGTATCTCACGGTGGTTGTAAATCTCTCCGTTGACGGCAAGAACAATTTTCTTGTCTGGAGAGAACAATGGCTGCTGGCCTGATTCCGGGTCAACAATACTAAGACGCTCGTGAGCAAGGATGGCAGAGCCACCGACATATATGCCGCTCCAGTCAGGACCGCGATGACGTATTTTCTTACTCATCTTCAGCGCCTTCTGGCGCAATTCGGATGTCTGCTCAGGGATGTTCAGGATACATGCTATTCCACACATAGTAGTTGGTTATTTAAGTTTTTTACTTAATTTCTCCCTCCTTCCCCCCTGGATAGAGAGGAAGGAGGGGAAAGGTTGACTGATTACTTTATCTTTAGTGTAAAGCCCGCATGGAAGAAACACTTCTGTGAGCTTGGGTTTGCTGTTACTGCTGCGAACAGTGGCAACGAGAAACTGTCAGTGATTTTGATGGCATAAGTACCTTTCAGCGAGACGTTTGTCACTGCAAAGCCTGTAGCGTCAGGGTAATATGCTGTTGCGTAAGGAACGACACCGACAGCGGCATTCCAGTCAATGCCTCCAAGGGTGAATGGTGCTGCTACCTCGAAGTATGAAGAGTATGCACGCTTGCCGCTTTTGTTGAGACCATCGTTACCGGCAAAGTTCGTAAACCAGTTGAGGGAAACAGGACCGAAGTCGTAGCCGATGTTTGCCTCAAAGATATGCGAAGTCTCATGAGCTGCGTACAGGAAGTAACGGTTGTCACCGCCGCTGAACCAGTAGTCGGTGATACCGATGTTGAAATTCCCAGTACTGTAGGCTAAGGTAAGATCCAGCTCCTGAGTATCATCGCTGTTTACGATGCCGTAGTTGCCCCATGCTGTCAGTGACAGACCTTTGTATGATACGCCGAGAGTAGGCTGAACCGAACCACTGGCACACTCGGCACCACGCCATACATATTTGCTTACTACGTCAACGGCGATGTTTGCCTCTACCTTATCCTGTGCGTTGGCTGTGCTCATGAATATCATGCCTAATGCCATTAAAACAATCTTCTTCATAGTCTTTGTCTTTTTTTGTGTTTGTGATGTTTTTTTTCTTACTTGATAACATTGTTAGTTGTAGCATGCCTCACCATGCTCGTAGATGTCAAGGCCTTCCTCCTCGATGATCTTGTCGCAACGGAGACCGTGAGTCTTCTTGATGACTGTGAACAGTACAAAGGCTACAACGAAGCAGAATGCAGCTACACTGATGGCACCTATGGCCTGTACACCTACGCTTACCTCCGAACCGTCTATTGCAGAATTGCAGAATATGCCTGTGAGGACTGTACCGAGCAGACCACCTACACCGTGTACGCTGACTGCGCCGACAGGGTCGTCAATGTGAAGTTTCTTGTCAATGAAACCTACAGCGAAACACATGACTATCGAAACGATTACACCGATTAGTGCTGCTGCCCAGATGTCTACGCAATCACAACCGGCTGTGATTCCCACAAGACCTGCGAGGACACCGTTGCACACCATTGAGAGTGAAGGCTTGCCGTCGATGAGCCATGTGTAGAACATTGCGGCGATACCACCTGTTGCGGCTGCCATGTTGGTGGTTACAAAGACGTGAGACATGCTCACGGCGTTGTCAAAACCCGTAGCGGCTACAGTAGAACATGGGTTGAAGCCGAACCATCCTACCCACAGACAGAACACGCCAAGGGCGCAGAGGATGAGGTTGTGACCAGGGATAGCTCGCGAAGTGCCGTCCTTTGCATATTTGCCTGCTCGAGGACCGAGTACTATAGCACCGGCAAGGGCCATGGCGCCACCGGCAAGGTGAACTACTGTCGAACCTGCGAAATCATGGAATCCCATCTCCGAGAGCCATCCGCCACCCCAAGACCAATGGCCTTCTATAGGATATACGAATGCGGAAATGAGAATGGAGAATACGATATACATAGAGAACTTGGTGCGCTCAGCCATTGCACCTGAGACGATTGTCGCTGCTGTTGCGCAGAACACTGTCTGGAAGATGAACGTACATTCGGCAGGAACGTTTGAGTCTGAGCCGATAAATCCGAATCCTTCCCATCCGATGAAGTCGTTGCCGGCACCATACATCAGTGAGAATCCCATAATCCAGAACAATACCGAACCGAACATAAAGTCAACGAAGTTCTTCATAAGGATGTTGGCAGCGTTCTTTGACTGTGTCAGACCAGCTTCCACCAGTGCGAATCCCGGCTGCATCCAGAATACCAGCATTGCACCGAGCAATACCCACATTGTATCAAGACCGTTAACGTAATCCTTTGCTTCCTCTACGACCGCTGCGAGAGGCATTATTGTAAGTAATGTATCCATATCAATGCCCACCTCCTGCCCTCCCGCAGAGGGGAGGGAGTAATTACCGCTGGTGGGATCACGGCTTTCGTGTTTGTACTGTTGTGTGTTGCTTTGTGTTTGTTTGCTCCTGTAACGTCACCTTATGATGAGTGACGGGGACGAGCATTATTTCTTGTCTCTAAGTACGGTGTCACCGTTCTCGCCTGTACGTATAGAATAACAGTCAATCATGTCCGAAACGAAGATACGGCCATCGCCGACCTGACCTGTGTGGGCCGTCTTCATTATAACCTTGACTGTAGGTTCTACAAACATGTCTCGACAGACAATGCTTATCTTTACTCTTGCGATTACATCTGTGCTGTACTGTACACCGCGATAGATTCGTTCCTGACGGCTCTGGCCGATGCCATGTACATCATGATACTCAAACCAATCGATGTCGGAACTCAGCAGTGCTTCCTTTACCTCCTCGAATTTGGTCTTACGGATGATGGCTTCAATCTTTTTCATAATACCTGTGTTTTGTGTTTGTAAAATGTTTGT
>JAGHUS010000168.1 GCA_018064685.1 Bacteroidales bacterium
GTCATCTGCTGTGCTACGAGCTGATTGTCGGACATAAGGTCCCACACACCCACCGGGTTAAGCTTGTCGTTGACGTGGTAGAGGTCGTAGGTACCCAGCGAATGCGACATCTCATGACACAGCACGCCCGTGTTGAGCGCTATGCCTTTGAGCGACGAATAACCGTTGGCACTATCGAATACGAGCAGATAACCCGTCACCTTCGCACCAGCTATGCTGACAGGCAGGGTGAGAACCGAACGGTGTGGCCATAGCATATACTTGCTTGCGAGGTCGGAACCGCCCGAGAATACGATGGTAAGGTTATCGACGATGCCGTCGCCATTGCAATCCACGTTGGTACCGGCAGGCAGATTATCTCCCAGCCACGCAGCTATCTCCTTCACCAGAGCCTGCTCACGTGCCGCTGCCGACGTGGCATCCTGATAGCCATCAGGGTTGGTGTTGACGTCGTATGGCTGATAGTACGAGCGTGGCATCTGCGTCTGGTACGACTTAATGCCGCCATCCATAGCAGGACAGAACTCCGATGTCCACATCAGTTGTCCGTAGCTTGCCAGCCAGAAGTAACGGAACACGGAGTTATCTTCCGCTCCCGTGCCATTGAAGAGAGTGGTATAACTCTCCGGTGTACGCTGAAACTGTGCGTCATCCTCGCCCGCAAAGCGAACGAAACACACAAGGTTCTGGAGTTGTTGCATCGAAGCAGCCACCGACTGCAATGTGCCAGCCAGGAGCGCAAAAACGATTATAAAAATATTCTTCATTTCGCTGTATATCACTTTTATCTTTTCACTTTTATCTTTTCACTCCTAAGAGGACCTTCAGCACCTTCACCGGTATGGCTGAACGGTGCACCATCTGCGGGTTAGGACGCTCCTCGCTGTAGTAGATGGTGTTGGTGCCCTTGACCATTCCCACAAGATTACCGCGGTCATCCATGAACGGTCCGCCACTCGAACCCTCAGCAAACGGTGCTGTCACCTCCATGATGTCGATGATAGGTTTGTCGGGATAGTTGTACATCACGTTGCGAGTAACGTAGCCCTGAGTATAGGTATAGAGCATCTGCTTGGGATGCGAGATGAGATTGACGTGCGAACCCGTCGCAGCATCGCCGCCAAGCGGTATGGCTTCGAGTTTTGTGCCACGCGTATCGACACGTATCACGGCAGCATCCTCATCCTTCGAGTACGCCATCACCTCCACGACGGGGAATATCTGTCCGTCGCGGTCAGCAAGGAAATACACACTGTCACCCTTCAGCACGCCCTCACGCGACACTATAGGGTGAATCATGTGATAGTTGACGAGGCACACACCGTCCTCGGTCACTGCCGATGCCGATGCTATCAGCGTGAGATGCATCTTAGGACACTGTCCGCAGGAATACATCTTGCCGAAGATAAGCGAACCGTTAAGGCGTTTCTCGTAGAGCTGTTCGGGCGTGAGCGATGCCTTGGATGGAGAAGGGAGGTTGAGTTTGAAGTCGGAAGGCATGGTGCGATGCACATTGCGCACCACCTTCTTCATGCCCCATTCCTCGTGTCCCGGCAGGTCGGCAAGGGCGTTCTGCTCTATGGTGCTCATGATTCTATACACGGGTATCGTCTGGGCATCGGCACTATAGTGACTGAGGCACATCAGAACAAGCAAAGCAATGATTTTCATTCGTTTCATACTACGTACTTTTTTATTTTTCTGCAAAGTTAATATATTTGTCCTTTATAAGGAAAAAACTTGCACAAAAATTTAAACTTTTTGGCAAAACATGCTAATTTATGGAAAATTTTTATTAACTTTGCATCAAATAATAATGCATTATAAATGAATAACAAGAAGAACACCTTTATACACATAGTCCTTCTGCTGATGTGTATATTTGCATCGCCACTCACTTCCATCGCTCAGGACCGCCAGGAAACACGGGCTGCGGGCGAGAAGATGAAGTACATCAAAGGTAAGGTGCTTGACGAAAACGGCGAACCGCTGCCAAGTGCCAAGATTACCATCTTCATGAAAGACGGTGAATCCACCATGTCGATAACCGACAACGATGGTCAGTTCTCCATCGCTGCCAACGGCAAGGAGGACCACATCGTGGCATCGTTCATCGGCTACACCGACGGCAAGCTGTCTGTCCAGAAGAACAAAACGAACTATACGTTCAACATGGTGCCCGACGATGCCTTGCTCAGTGAGGTCGTGGTGACGGGTTACAACACCATCGACAAGCGTAAACTGACGAGTAGTATCACCTCCATCACGAAGGACGACCTCGACTTCAAGGGCGCCCTGAGCGTCGATCAGATGCTGGAAGGCAAGGTGGCTGGTCTGCTCACACTCACCACAAGTGCCACTCCTGGTGCATCCACACAGATGCGTCTGCGCGGTACGACCACCTTCACCGGTACGCGAGAGCCTCTGTGGGTTATCGATGGCGTGGTGTATGAGAACCCTGTGCCGGTGAGTGCCGACGAGATAAACTCGCTCGACAATATCAACATCATCGGTAATGCCATCTCGGGACTCAACCCTCAGGACATAGAACGTATCGATGTGCTGAAGGATGCCTCGGCAACAGCCATCTATGGCACGCGTGCTGCCAACGGCGTCATCGTGGTAACAACGAAGTCGGGCGAGGTAGGTCGCACGAGAGTAAACTACTCCTTCAACGCACAGGCTACACGCCGCCCTCACTACAGCGACTTCAACCTCATGACATCGAAGCAGCGTATCGACGTGAGCCGCGAGATAATGAACAAGGGTCTCTTCTTCGAGACCATGCCTGAGCGCTACGGTTACGAGGGTGCGATGATGGAATACTGGGACAAGAACATCACATTCGATGAATTCCAGAGACAGGTGTCGCAGATGGAGGCGAACAATACCGACTGGTTCGGCGAACTCTACCGCAACTCTTTCTCACAGACTCACAGCGTAAGCCTCAGCGGTGGTGCCGGCGGTACGCGCTATTATGCCTCTATCGGCTACGATGACGACAAGGGTGCGGAGCGCAACACCGACCTCCGACGCTTCACGGCTCGTATGAATCTCACCACACACCTTACCGACAACGTGACGATAGACCTGCGTCTGAGCGGTTCGCAACAGGATGCCAACTACAACTCGCCATTCTACAGCACGTTCGACGAGGCGTACTACACCAACCGTATCTTCCCTTGCTACAACGGCGACGGCTCTTATTCCTACATCAAGACACTGATAAAGGAGGACCAGACGACGGGAAAGAACGTCTATGGCAACTACAACATACTGCACGAGCTGTCGAACAGCGGGCAGACCGTCAAGAATAAGTCGCTCAACTTCACCGGTACCCTCAACTGGGAAATACTTAAAGGACTGCGCTATACCACTACCGTGGGCTACACATCCACTGGCAACAACACCGAGAACTGGATCGGCGAGAACACATTCTACTGCGCTCAGTTGCGTGGATACGCCGACGAGATGCCTCGTGCGGATGCGTTCAAGGAGTCGGTTTTGCTCGACGGTGGTATATGGTCGGGCTCGGCTATCGACCAGAAGTCGTACCTGTGGCGTAACCAGGTGAACTATAACTTCGACATAAAGAACATACATCAGTTCAATTTCGACCTTGGTCACGAGGTTACCTCAACGCAATACCGCGGCCACAACACCGGTCAGGTGCCTGGATATTCACCAGAACAGGGTGAGTCGTTCATACCGGTATGGGCTGGTTCGGCAGTCGATGCACAGCAGTATTACTGGTATCTGCGCCAGTGGTTCATGGGTGCTGACAACAATCCGGCGGCATTCCCTACCATAACGGCGAAGAAGAACAACAAACTGTCGTTCTACCTCACCGCTACATATACCTACAAGAACTTCTTCTCGTTCAACTTCAACGCCCGTAACGACGGCAGCAACCAGTTCGGACAGTACGAGAAGGCGAAGTTCAATCCGGTATGGTCGGCTTCAGGACGTGTGAACCTCCACGAGTTCTCTTTCTTCAGGAA
>JAGHUS010000102.1 GCA_018064685.1 Bacteroidales bacterium
AGAAGAACTCCTATAATACAACTTTGCTCTGTGCTTCTGAACAATAAATGGCAGGTCGCCCTTACTTGGTTCGTGAGAAACTTTATCCTTCCTTTTGTGAACTGCAATCCAAGAATGGATTAGCGACCTGGGCGGCGAACGATGAAGGCAACCTTATGACAGATGTGGAAGAGGAGCGTCAGGCAATGGATGACATCCATGAACATTTGCTTTACAACAATCATCCGATAAGCCATTGGTGCTATGGACACTTTCATCAGAGCTGGCACTCGGTAACCGCTCCTCCGTTCGCTTCGAGCGTCTCGTCGAAGGCATTCATCTGTATGAGAAGATACAGATCATGAAACAGGAGAAGGCTGCCGACGCTGCCTGGATGGAGAAGCTTGACTACCTGCTCGGCGCATGCAAGGATGCTTTCACCACGGGTCCTGAATGTGCTGGCAAGGTCAATCAGCTGGAAGCCTTCCTCAACGGCAAGGATGTTGAGATACCCGAAATCACTTCGGGCTACTTTAAGATCAAGGTCGACGATACGCACTATGCCAAGTCGGCAGCTAACCTCACCAAGTGGTCCACGGAGCTCAGCTCCCAGACGGACTATGACCTCTTCCTCATCGAAGGTACGAACGACGCCTGCACCATCAAACTGCAGGGACGCTCCAACAACATCGGCCCCGACGCTTCCAAGATGCTCTTCGTCGACCAGACCACCTCTACGAAATACGCTATCATCGATGCTGGCGACGGCAAGGTGAAACTCAAGAACAATGGTTACTGGGTGTACGTCGATCAGGGCACCTTTACCTGGAACACCTCCAAGAGCACACTGCTTGAGCTGGAATACGTAATGCCGAGCAAGGAACCTCGTCGCACCACACTGCTCAGTACGCTGGCAGGTGGTATGGACATTCCTCCCTATCGTATTCCAGGCATCACCTGCGGCAAGGACGGACGTCTCATCGCCAGTGCTGCACGTCTCGTATGTGGTACTGACCCCGGCTATGGCTAGGTGGACTGCGTAGTGAAAATCAGCGACGACAATGGTCTCACCTGGAGCGATCAGGAGATTGACGTAGCCGTCGGCGACGCTTCACTGATCAACAACAAGAAGACTCCCATGGAGGCCGCATACGGCGACCCTGCAGTTGTTCTCGATCGCGAACACAATGAGGCTATCGTAATGGCCGTTGGCGGTTGCACGCTCTACACTCATAGTTCTACCAACCGCGAGAACCCCAATATCATCGCCTGCATCCGTAGTCTTGATGGTGGATTGACATGGGAAACTCCTGTCAACCAGACTGAAGACATTTACGGCCTCTTTGACAAGGGCAATCCCCTCGCAGCAGCTTTCGTGGGCGGTGGTAAGGTTTTTCAGAGCCGTATCGTGAAGGTCGGTGACTACTATCGCCTCTATGCTGCCCTCGCAGCACGCCCCAATGGCAACCGCGTGATCTATTCTGACGACTTTGGTCGCACTTGGAAGGCCCTCGGCGGTGCTTTTGCAACTCCTATCCCCGACGGCGATGAGCCCAAGTGCGAAGAACTTCCTGACGGTCGCGTCATCATCACCAGCCGCACAAGCGGTGGACGCTACATGAACATCTACACCTATTCTAATACACGCACGGGCGAAGGCAAATGGGAGGCACAGACTAAGGCTACCATGAGCGGTCTTAGCGCTAACCCCAGCAGCAATCCCACTAACGGCGAAATGCTCATTGTGCCCGCAAAGCGTAAAAGCGATGGCAAGTACATGTACGTAGCACTCCAGTCGGTTCTACCGGCAGCGGACGTAATAACGTGGGCATCTTCTACAAGGAACTTGCCGACGCTTCCGACATCAGAAGCCTTGCTGTCTTCACCAGCGCATGGGATATTTAGTAAGATATATATGGAATAAACACGGGTACAAATCTGGAGCAAATGTTGGAACAAATCACAAAAAAACGGGGAGAAGGAGGAACCGCGAATCTATCTTTCTCCGAGCAGGAGAATTGTAACCATCCCATTTTTGCCGTATTTTAGGAGTGCCGAGGTATTCGTAGCTTTGCACTCCTAAATCGTTGTATTATGTTCAGTCTGAATTAAAGCAATGTATTTATGGTCTGCGGCAGTTAGAAAAACGTATAGAATCACGCATTTCACTCTCGAAACTATTGTTAATTGCGTAAAAATGATGCCCAAGCAGACGAAAACAAACTCCCCCCATACAGAAGACCCGACATCATGGAAAAGAAAGTCTATACACTCCCTGCCGAAACAAAGACGAGCCCCGATTATGAATGGGG
>JAGHUS010000141.1 GCA_018064685.1 Bacteroidales bacterium
GTCTTCAACAAAGACAAGAGCGGTCAGAAAAGTCTGGCTTATGTTCTGCGTCCCGTTCGTTATTCAACCATGCGTGCCAACGACATCGTGAACTATTGCGCCACGAACTCTATCGTGCCTAAGGCTTACGTTCATGCTGCCATGATCGCCCTCTCGCAGTGTGTGGAGAACTTCCTCCTGAATGGTCATTCGGTAGAATTTCCAAATCTTGGAATTTTCTCCCTTTCAAGCCAGGGTATCACTGAGTCGGATGCCGAGAAGGCTGGTGTTGACCAGCTCATCAAACTCCGCGTGCGCTTCCTTCCTTGCACGGAACTCAAGACCCTCATGGATAACGTAGAGGTAGAGTTCGATGGTGTCTATGACATCGCAGGTGAGGACAAGGAGGGTGGCAAGTTCTATCGCAAGGTGGCTCGCAAGCTCACCGTCATGGGTGAGGATGACGTAAATCCTGATGGCGGTGGTGACGTTCCTTCAGGCGGCTCGAATGGTGGTCAGCAGAGCGGCGGCTCAACCTCTCGTCAGTACACCATCAGCGTTCAGTCGGCTAACACCGCACAGGGAACGGTAACTGGTGGTGGTACCTACAGCGAGGGCAGCCGCGTGAACATCACCGCAACGCCTAAGAGCGGCTACCAGTTCGACAAGTGGAGCGACGGCAACGCCTCGTCGACCCGCACCATCCAGGTCAGCAAGAACGAGAGCTTCGTGGCTCAGTTCAAGGCTGCTGAGCAGACGGGTGGCGATGGCACCAACACGGGCGACGAGGATGACGAGCACCTCTAAGGCTGCCAGCGGATTTTATCCGGAACAGCCCCGAAGGGTCCAAGAACCGCAAGTGAGTAAACGGAAGCAACTCTGACAAGAGTCCTTCCATCACCGCCCAAAATTATAGCGATTTGTTTTGCACATACAAGACAAATCGCTATTTTTTTATGCACGGCATGCCCGTACACCACAAAGATATGTTCAGGACATTGACATACCAACGAACTATCACCGCTGAATCACTTCACACCTTTCTTCAATTCGTCGGGCGAATCCTTGGTGAACATATCAACCTTGGGTGTGGGCTGAGTGAAGAGGGTGTGGATGAGGTTGGCATCGAGCGCGGTGGTGGGATGGAACTCGGTGCTGGTGAGGTAGCGATAGATGGCGTAGGTAAGCTGAGACACAGCGGGATAACGCGAAGCGATGTCGAGAGGGAGCGTGGTGACAAGCACCTGTCCGCCCATGACGTTAGCCTCGAAGAGCATACCGAGCTTACGGCTCAGGAACCACGTATCGATGGGCTGCACGATGGGTTGGAAGTCCTTGGGGAACTGATCCATGAGGATGGGCTTCTGACGGTTGGTAAGAGCCCACCACTGCAGGTCGCTGAAGTCATCGGTTGGGAACTGCGAGAACAATGGATGCTGATTGTCGACATAGACGCCTGTGGTGTGGGGAGGACGCATCTTGAACCACGAGGTGTTCCAGAAGACGGGAGTGTAGTTCTGGGCGATGTCAGCGCCGTAGGTCAGCTTCGGTCCGGCAAGGATGAGCACACGGCCTCCCTTCTGCAGTACAGACGTTGCCTGCTCATCAAGGTCACCATTACATACGTAGACAGGATTGGGCGAGGCGGCAACAAGCTTGTCGAGCTCGGCTTGCGAATGACGGGGATAGACCCATACCGGCCAGTGGTTGCTGACAAGGATGCTCTCGCCATCAACCTTACCCCATGCCTCTATCTTCAGCGTGAGTTGACGAGGCACATCGGTCCCGAAGTGTTGGACGTAATGCCCCAGCTCAGCTAAGGCACCCACGGGTACATCGCCACCACCAAAGAGATTCTCAGAGACCACATTGCTGTCCTCGTCGAGGAACAGTGCACGGGCCTTCATATCGACAATATCACCACGGCCATAGTTCAAGAGTTCTACATCATAGTGTATGGTGTCGCCACTATAATAGGTGAAACGTGGCAAGCGTGCCAGGACGGTAACGGGATTGCACGACTCGCGCCACTGAAGGCTGTCCACATAGCCCTTCTCCTTCCAGAAGACATTCAGCGGACCAACAAGAGCAGTGCCCTGACCGCTATAGTCGTTCAAGCCGAGCAACTGGAAACCGGCATAATGGGGTGTGCGGAGGGTCTTCTCCAACTCGTATTTATAGCACAAAGCCTGCAGTTTGCCGCTGGACATAAGGAACTGACGGGCATGACCCTGCATACCGTTCTCTTTCAGAATATCAGAAAAGATTTCAAAGTTACGAGCCTTATATGGCCCCGTGTATTGGTTCACCTCCTCAAGGTCGGGGAAGACACACCACTGCCCCGTCTCATGACTGATGAAGGGCTGACTGACGGTGTCAATCTTACTACGGAAATCGGTCATCGTACCAGGCTCCTGACGCTGCCATTCATCCAATCCGCGAGCACCTGCCTTGACATGATACTCGTTCTTGGGCTGCCATGCCCAACCGCCTCCTACCGAGGCTCCAGTATAGATGCGACGTGGATCCTTGGCACGCCAATAGTCAACAAAATGACTCACCCACTTCACCCAATTGCCGGCAGGTTCGTTGCCGCAGCTCAGCATGGCAAACGAGGGGTGGTTGCCATAGCGTTCCACCATACGCTGTGTCTCCTTCATCAGGTAGTCGTCGATCATCATACCATTGCCCAGCTTGATGCCATGGTTGGGCCATGAAGGACCTTCTGGCTGCAGGTAGAAACCCAGTTCGTCGGCTGCCTCGAAGGCTGCTTCGGGAGGACAATAGGAATGGAATCGCAAGTGGTTGAGGCCGTAAGCCTTGCACTGACGCAACACTTTAAGCCACGACTCCTTATCGGTTGGAGGATAGCCGGTTAATGGGAAGCAGCAGTTCTCGACCGTACCGCGCATCATAGTGGGACGGCCATTCACCAGAATATCCTTGCCGCGAGTGGTGATGTGACGGAAACCAAAGACCAACGTATCAGCATCGAGCGCATGGTTCTTATGGTCGAGCAGACGTGTGGCAAAAGTGCATAGGTTGGGATTGAACTCATCCCACAGACGGAAATTCAAAGCGGCATCTGTGGGGCGAGTGCAGCGGATGGCTGGAACGTCGACATAGGTAGTGTCCTGCGACAAAACGACACCCTCCAGCATGCTGAAATAGGAAGACGACACATCCCCTATCTTCTGCATGGGCATGAGGTGCAGGTTAACCTTCACCGCCTTCTTGCCATCACGCACCAACATGACACGAGCGCTAACCGACATCGTCTCGACATCGGGATAGACATCGACATGGGCAATGCGCACCGAGGGCAGCGCACGCAGTTCCAGGCGGCCAGCAAGGCCGTTCCAGTTGCCTTGCGTCTGGTCGGTGACACTATGTGAGTCAGCTCCCACTCCTACCCTGTCGGCATCATTATTGACGCGGATGCAGATGTCTGCATTTTTACCAGGCTTGACATAGGGTGTTATGTCATACTCGTGAGCCACCGAGAGCGAATTCTGACTGCCCACCTCACTACCATTAATAAATAATGTAGTGGTGATGTGGGGGCGTTCAAGATAGAGCACCACATGACGGCCGGCGAAGCTGCGAGGCACCATCACGGTCTTGCGATACCATGCATCGCCCACATAATGAAGGTTGGGAGTAAGGAAGAAAGGCAGCTTGAGATTGCCCTCCTTGCGGTAGCGTTCCATGTAGGGATTGAAGAAGAACGAACTGTCGTAGAGTGAACCCGTCCAATGCGTATCGACGGTGGGAATATTGCCTTTGTCGCGCAGCAACATACTGCCGGGCAACAAGATATGGTCGGACAACGAGGACTGGGCACTGAGCTTTCCGTCGGGGTCGGCCTGGAACGACCATTCACCACTCAGGTCGAGCACCTCGGACGACGGCGACGCAGAAGACGACAAGGATTCAGAAACACGCTGAGCCGCAAGAGAAAGGCTCAGCATAAATATCGCAATAAGGGAACATGTCTTTTTCATACAACAAAGATAAAGAAAAGGTGCGATAAAGGCAAAGAAAAGGAGGAAGAATGGACGTAAAAAGGGTTATTTTGCTGTTTTTCGAAAAATAAATGCTGCAGAAAGTTGGAAATAAAGAAGTTTTTTGTACCTTTGCATCCGGTTTCGACAAGAGATGCCACCATGGCTCAGTTGGTAGAGCAACGCATTCGTAATGCGTGGGTCGGGGGTTCGAGTCCCCCTGGTGGCTCTAATGAGTGCATAGCACATAGTTATACGGCTTTCAAGCCGTATTTTTTTTTGCACATAACAGAGGAGCCGCTGTTACATCCTGTCGAGATGGCAGAACATAAGGCGCCCTTCGTCATCGTGGAGGTGCATAGCGTTTCCTTCACAATAAGAAAACATCTTACAATCGGCACAGCCGTCACGACGTGCCCAATCGCGATTGCGATAGACCTGGAAGCGATTGTTCCAGACGTCCATAAAGTCATCTTCGTAGATATTGCCCTGGCGGTAGTCGTAACGGATGCTCATACAGCCAGAGATGGTGCCATCGTGCAGGATACTACCTACGGTGATGCCTGCCTGGCAGGAATAGAAATGATCGCGCACACGACCTTCGTACTCGCCCAGAAAGCCTTCGCACGAATAGGACATGAGTATACGGCCCTCCTTGCGGGTTGCAACGATAAAGTCCATCAGCGAGCGAAACTCCTCGTTGTTGAGCTGCAGTTCGGCATTGCCCGCAGCACGGCCCATTGGCACAATGGTAAAGACGCGCCACTCCCTGACGCCTATCGAGATAAGAAACTCCTTCAATTCGTTCAAACGCTTGATACTACGGCGGTTGACGCAGGTAACGACATCCCATGCCAAGCCATCGGTCAGCGTCAGAAGACGTATGCCCTGTACTGCCTTCTCGAAGCTGTGCTGGTGACCTCGCATCCAGTTGTGGTCCTCCTCCAGTCCGTCGAGGCTGACGGTGATGGAGAGCATGCCTGCGGCAAGAAGTGAATTAAGACGTTCGCGTGTAAGGAGGAGTCCGTTGGTGACAATGCCCCAAGGGTACTGACGACGATGCAACTCACGCCCTACCTCCTCGAGATCGCGACGCACAAGGGGTTCGCCACCCGAGATCATGATCATGACGTAGCGGGGGTCGACATGCGGGGTGATGCTGTCGATGACGCGCAGGAAGTCCTGGGCCGGCATATCCGCCTTCGAGGCATCGTGCTTGCAGTCGCTGCCACAATGAAGACAATTGACATTACAACGCAAAGTGCACTCCCAGAACAATTGTCGCAAGGGGTGCACTTTCTTAAGATTTTGATGCAGACGCTGCTCTAGCTTGAGAGCCAAGCGGGTGCGCAGAGGTATCGTAGCCATAAGTCCGCCTGTTACTTTGTCACGGGCTTGACGGGAGTCGTCTCGTTGACGGGGCCCTGCTTGACTGGAACAGGCTTGCCATCGGCGGGCAGACTATCGACAGGCTGGATAACACGCGTGCTACCAATCATACTGGGACCAGCATAGATACACACCGGCACATCGGCTCTGCGCAGCTTGCCGCCCGTCCGGCCTTTCTCCACGTTCTTTGCATTGGGCGATTGCACATCCGTCTTAGTGCGATTGCACGACGAGAAACCTAGAAAGCCCAATGCAGCAACCAGCACCGATTCTGTGAGTCTTGACATTTTTCCCATAGTCAAAATACGTTTTAAGTCAACTTAACGCTGCAAAAGTATAGTTTTTATTCAAAAATACCAAATATTTGCCGAATAATTAAATACTTTTCACTATTTTTGCAAGACGATAAACCGTAAAACGAATAACATGATTAAGAAAATCGCACTGGCCTTGCTAATGGCCATCGCATCGACGGCTGCTGCAACGGCACAAGAGACTGCATCGTTTGACTGCACCAGCAAGGACGGACAAAAGTATTACCTGAGCACCAAGGTCAAGGACGGCAACTACCGAGTGACGGTGGTGCTGGGATCGAAGAAGCATGCAGGAAGCACCACGGTGAGGGGCGAAAGCCGACGACTGTTCATCGAGAACGAGGTGACGAAGAAGAAGGAGACGCGCATCATAACCTTCACCATGAACAAGCGCAACACGCACATCAACGAACGCGAGGATGTGAAAATAAAGCCACGCGAACGCACCAAGCTAAATTGGGACGACGAACTGACGCTGGAGGTGACGGGTGACTACAGCACAGTGCAGAGCATCAGCATAGAACCTGACACGGTGGCCACAACGGTGTTTCTGTGTGGCAACTCGACGGTAGTAGACCAGGACGAGGAGCCTTGGGCCAGCTGGGGGCAGATGATAACACGCTGGATGGACAACGGCGTGAGCATTGCCAACTATGCCGAGAGCGGCGAGACTGCCACCACATTCATTGGAGCGGGAAGACTGAAGAAGGCGCTGTCACAGATGAAGAAGGGTGACTATATCTTCATGGAGTTCGGACATAACGACCAGAAGCAGAAAGGACCTGGCGCTGGTGCGTACTATAACTTCGCTACGGCCCTGAAGACCTTCGTCGACGAAGCTCGTGCAAGAGGGGCTCACCCCATCTTCGTAACCCCCACACAGCGACGCAGCTTCCAGAACGGAAAGATACAGGAGACGCACGCCAACTACCCCGAGGCCATGCTGTGGGTAGCCGAGCGAGAGAAGGTGCCCGTAATAGACCTGCACAGCATGACACGCGACTTCTACGAGGCTATGGGCGAGGAGAACAGCAAGAAGGCATTTGTACACTACCCTGCCAACACCTACCCCGGCCAGACCCAGGCACTTGCCGACAACACGCATTTCAACCCCTATGGAGCCTATGAGATAGCCAAGTGCGTGATAGAGGGACTGAAGACTGCGGCACCAGAGCTGTACAAGCACATCCGCCCCGAATACAAGGCTTTCAACCCTTCACAGCCAGATGCTGTAGAGTCGTTCCACTGGGTGGATAGCGAAAAGGTGGACATCGTAAAGCCTGACGGAAATTAAAGATCCCGCCAAGGGGGAAAGGGGTGTGAAGACCCAAGCCCCCCCTAAGGGGAGAAAGGTTGTGAGGTTAGAAAAAACATATAAAAGATGAAGAAAATTGCTTGGCCCATCATAATTGTGCTGGCACTACTGCTGCTGGCAGGAGGCTATGCCTTCTACCAAGTGAAATCGTCGGCCTACGACGCAGACAAGGATGCGTGCGTTTATATCGACAATGATGATGACATGGACAGTCTGCAGACAAAGCTGGAAGCTGCGGGTGTCAGCACATCGGGTATGGCCATGCTGGCCAAGGTGCGAAGCTTCAGCGTACGCACGGGACGCTATGTCATCAAACCTGGCACATCGGTATGGACACTTTTCGGCAAACTACGCAATGGACAGCAAGATGCAGTGAACATGACCGTACCTAGCGTGCGCACATTGGACCGACTGGCTGGCGCTATGACGCACAACCTGATGTTGGACAGCCTGACACTGCTCAACGCCCTTCAGGACGAGGACTTCATCGGGAAATACGGTTACACAAAGGAGACGCTGCCTGCACTCATCATTCCCAATACCTACCAGGTGTTCTGGGACATCTCGCTGGAGAAGGTCATGGACAGACTAGTAAACGAGAACAAGAAGTTCTGGAACGATGAGCGACTGCAGAAGGCAAAGGCCATAAAACTGACACCCAACGAGGTGGTGACACTGGCCAGCATCGTAGACGAAGAGACTGCCAACAACGAGGAGAAACCCATGGTGGCCGGTCTGTACCTGAACAGACTGGAGAAGGACATGCTGCTGCAGGCCGACCCCACCGTAAAGGTTGCCGTGGGCGACTGGTCGCTGCGACGCGTATTGGGCGTGCACCTGCAATGCGACAGTCCGTACAACACATACAAATACAAGGGTTTGCCTCCCGGACCGCTACGCATCGTAAGCCAGGCAGGCATCGACGCGGTGCTGAATTATACTCACCACGACTATCTGTATATGTGTGCAAAAGAGGATTTCAGCGGAACACATAATTTTGCCGTGACCTATGCCGAGCACATGCAGAATGCACGCCGATATATCAACGCACTGAATGCAAACGGAATAAAATAACAGATCATGAAAATAGGAATCACCCTCGCATCCATCTTATTGCTTGTGACAACTGCCATTTTTTGCTCATGCAAATCGACAAAGAACGGCAACAACGAAGATAGCAAATCAAAGAGCATGACAGCAAAAGTTACATACTGGACCATATACTGTGAAGACTCGTATGTGGATGTGAACGGCAATCGTCCCGAGCCACAGGAGTCGGAGCACAAGACCATCACGGTGAAGAAAGGTAACGAGGTGGCCAATATGACGGTAACCAAGGTGACGGACAAAGACATCACCGTGGAATCGGAATACATAGAGTATTACGACCCACGCGACCAAAAGCATGGCAAGACGTTCACCATAAAACGTGGCGAAACCGTCAGACTGAGTGTATACGGACTGCTGGATGCAAGTTCGACACTGCACATCGCGGTGAAATGAGCGCGGTGAAATGAGCACGGTGAAATGGGCACGGTGAAATGAAACAAGGAGTCAGCCGAACAGAATGTCGCCACAGAACAAAGAACATACAACAGGATAAATACAAACAGACAGAATGAGAAAGACAAGCTACGTCAAACTAATAATTGGCTGTATGGCATTAGGCAGCACACTGACAGGGTGTGACGACAAGTACAGCTACAATCCTGGCTGGCATCGCCCCAGCCAAAGCTTCACATACGAAACCGACAAGCAGTTGGAGGCAACCATCGACTGCTCGAGCATGGCAGCGGCAAACGTCATCTTCAGCATATACGACGAGAACCCCGTAACGAAAGGGGCCGACGGCACACTGACACTGAAGAATGGTCTCGCACCGATCTTTACCGGAGTGACAAACAGTCAAGGTACATTTAGCGAAAAGATAGAACTGCCAGCCTATGTCAACGAGGCATATGTGTACGTCACCAACATTGCGACACAGCATGTAGTGAAAGCCACCATTGAAGGAAACACGCTGACTGCCAGCAACAGAGCCAACGCCACCAACATCGTGACAACACTGGATTCGGCTCCCGCCGACGCCTTGAAGGGTGTGGCCGAGGTGAGCGAGACACAGGTGACACTGAACGAGAACAAAGGATGCTACAGCTTTGAACACAGTTGGCCCAGCGAGGGTGACTGCGACATGAACGACGTGATAATAAAATGCGGTCAGTCGGCCACATGGGGCATTGCCAAGAGTGGTTCGGCAGACGAGGAGGGTACAAGCTATACTATATCTGACAAGATAATGAGCGAGGAGTTCTACTTCAGGACCTTCCAAAACTACGTGACCTATACCGACGGCATATACTGCTACGTGGACATACCCACGGGTGTGATTGTAGAGAAGGAGGAATACTTCATAAAGAAACCTGGAGCCGCCGAATGGAGCACCTTCGAGCCTGCACAACGCATGCACGACGAGACGCTATACAACAAACATGGCAACTATGCCTATAACAACTACGGAGAGGGAACGATGAAGGTTATATGGTTCACAAACTCACTGCGCAACGAGGGCGTGGGCAGCGAATACAAGGTGCGCCTTACCTACACCAAAGCCAGCCAGAGACAACTCAAGACTGCCTTCCATCCGTTTATTGCCGTTCGCAATGGAACTATTGCCTCGGGTGCCGACGTGCCTTACTACGAGGTACACATCACGCTCGAGACGCCCACCAATGTCATGCCACTCCGATACTGGTCGACCGGCTCCGATGCCTCGCTACCTTCCACCGTCACGAAGTCTGGCCAAGGAAAGTTCTATTTACGTGCCAACAACGTCTCTCAGCGTCCCTTCGGTCCTTGGTTCCCCTTTGCACTAAAACTAAGCGGTGCCACCGAGACCGACATACAGCCTCTTCTGGACCGCAGCAAGGAGGGTGTGCCCATCAGCAACATCTATCCCAACTATCACCTTTGGGTTATCACCGACGGCTTTAGATCAAGCGATTGGTATAAAGTACGAGGGTGAGGATGTGAGGTTATGAGGTTGTGAGGTTGTAAGGTTATGTGGTTATGAGGTTATGAGGTTATGAGGTTATGAGGTTGTGAGGTTATGAGGTTGTGAGGTTAAACGACCAGTTACCTAAACAACTAGTCACCTAAACAACCAATAACCTAAACGACTAAACAACTAATCCTCTAAACGAAAAAGAAAGCCTCCGCTTCCAGTTGCCTGGTTGCGGAGGCTTTTATTTTCGAGTTACTAAGTAACTATGATCTATGTTCTGTGAACTCCATTTACTTCACCACCTTCTTGCCGTTGGTGATGTAGATGCCCTTCTGAGCCTTTACAACCTTGCGGCCGCTCAGGTCGTAGAGTGCATTGGATGACTTGACAGCCTTGACAGCGCTGATAGCGGTGTAGTCCTCGGCATTCATCAAAGCAACCTCGAGTACGAAGCGCTTGCCGGTCTCGGGATGCTCGAAGTAAACCTCGATGTTGCGCTGCCATCCTGCTCCGGGAGTAAAGTCGTTGGTTGTGACATTGACCTGGCCATTCTCAAAGTAGATGAAGATCTTAGCATCCTCCTCGCCACATGCAGCACCATTCTCGTCGAGATACAACCATGCACTTGTGGGAACAGGATCGCTGTAGACACCTGCTGCAGTAAGACCAAACATCACATAGCTGGCATTGTTCATGTCGTCGAGCGAGGCAAAGCCGATAGCCTCGGCAATGGGAGTAAGATCGTAGTCCTCGGCGAAGTCATCACCGCCTACCGATACGGCAATCTTGTCGGTACCGACAATCTCAGCCTCCTGAATCTCACTAACAACCTGATAGTTGAGGTGAACGGTAATCATCTTGCCATTCTCGGTGTTGACGAGATAGAACACACCGCTGAAGGTGTCACCAACACTGCAACCGGGGAACTGAATACACTTGAAGCCCCATCCATCGGTGATGCCAGTGGTAGAAGCCTGCGAGGTCATACCCCAAGGTGAGTTGACATTCCATCCCGTAACATAGCCCTCAGCTGTAAGCCAGAAGCCAGGCTTCTCACCCATGGTGTAGTTGTCGTCGTAAGCATACTCCGACTCGGGAGATGTAGCGCAATACAAGGTGGGAGAAGTGGTGCCGATGAGTTCGATGAGCTCGGCATTATTGATAGAAGCCACCTGGGTAGACCATGTATATTCGGCCACCTCCTGCTGGATGGTGAAGTTACGTGTTGCCACGCTAACCCATTCGTCAGTCTCGCCCATCTCCTTCTCAACCACATTGAGAGTGACATGCAGCTTCACATACTTATTATTATATACAAGGTATAGGTCGGTAGCGACAGACTGCTCGGCAGCAAGCACACCAGGCATCTGACCCATGTTCAGGAATGCGTAGTTGCCAGCCTCGGCAGGCTCGATGAAGAAGGCTGAGTTGGCACCGTAGCTAGTAACATAACCCTCGGGGTCGAACCACCAACCACCATTGTTGGCAGTGGTAGCAGTTGTAAAACCGTCCTCGTCGGCCAAAGCCTTCAGACTGATCTCGCCAACCTCGCAACCCAGAGACTCGGCAACAGCATCCATATCAACAAGAACGCTTACAGCAGAGAAGTCGGTGGTAGGATACTGCTCGTAGGTAAGCTCGATGGTCTCACCCACCTGCTCAAGACCATCAAAGCCAACGGTCTCGGGAGCAACGATATTCAATGTGTGCTTGATGACATAAGCCTTGTCGCCCCACATCACATAGAGGTTGACGGGCCACTGCTCGCCAGTCTTCAAGTTACCAGGATACTGACCTACAACGAAGCTTACCTCATCGGTCTCGGCATCATAGGCCATCTTCTGAACGAAGTACTTGCAGTTGCCGCTATACATTGCACCAATACAATAATCCATAGGATCGCCAGCCTCGCCATCGAAGTTGAGCACTGACTGTGCCAACCAACCGTCGGTAGCGGAAAGGAGCTGCAGATTCTTGCTCTCGCACTGGATTGAATCCTGACCAATGACATAGACCTGATTAGCAAATACTGATGTCAGATCCTCCTTATTCTCGATGCCGAGAGTAGAAGCAAGGTCGGTAATGGTGAGCTTCACATCGGTGGTCTCGTAGCCATTGGTAGCATAACGGTCGGTGCTGACCTCGGCGGTCTTCAGCACCTGAACCTTAGCCACCTCGAGCTCGGTCTCGGGAATCTGTACCAGCGAAGCGGGATCGACGATGAAGTTCACGATTGTCTCGATCAAAGCAGCCTTGCCATTGGCCACGAATGCCCAATAGGCAGAGTATGTCATACCGGCAACATAGCGATCGTCGATAGCACCGACATAGTCGATAAGACCAGACTCGGGTTCGTTGATCTTCACACATACCTGCATGGGGCTTGTACCCCAACCGGCAGCAGCACCTACGGGGTCGCGCCAACCATCGCTGTTGTTAGTAACGGCGCTGGTGGTATAGGGGTCGACGATGTACTGCTGGGCAGCTGAAATGCTCTCAATGCCCAGAATCTCGCATACCTTTGCCACATCGAAAGAGCCCTGGTCGCCCGTATAAGCAACCTTCTCGAACACATCGACAGTGCTTGTCAATGTTTCTGCCACTGGTACATTGTCCTCGCCAACCTTGATGCTGGTGGGAGCGGCAATGAAGTTAAGATCGACATTCACCACATAGGCAGCGGTGTCGCCAGAAACGAATGCCCAAGCCGTTGATACAGAGGTACCGGCCTCGTGCGTTTCGTCGATGGCGCCGATATAGTCAATCACGCTCGAGGCGGGATCGCCAATCTTCACACACACCATACCCTCGGCACTGCCCCAAGTCAAGGCATCACCCTCGGCACTGCGCCAACCGTCGGTAGTATTCTCGACTGCCTCGTTGGTAGTAAGGTTGAGGATGTAAGAGGCAAAGCCCTCGCCGGCAAGGTCCGACACATTGAGGGCACCGCACGCAGCACCCTTGTCGAAAGTGGCAATCTTAGCTGCATAACCAACCTTTGCGGGATGCTGAACTCTGACAGTCTCAGAACCTACAACAGGCACTTGTGTTTCGCCCACTTTGATGGAAAGAGTACCTTCCTGAGCAAAAACAAATGACGGAAGAAGCACAGCAGCAAACAGCAGTGCACTTCTAAACATCGAAGTAATTTTTCTCATGATTTTTTGGTTTTAAGTTAGTAAAAAAATAGTTAGTAGATTTAAACTCACATGACTCACAATGTCATTCAACCGCAAAATTAGCTTTTTTTTTATGTAATATGCAAAAAAACGTGAAAAATTTTGCCTAAGGGATAAAAAAAAAGTAATTTTGTGCTGAAAAAGTGGATGAATGATGTATTCACAATTGAACTAAAACAACTAACTATCTAAAACCATAATCTAAAAAAAATGAAACGAGTTCTATTGCTATTGTGCATCTTGCCCAGCATGGCAGCAGCACAGACAACGCAAAAAGTGCTTTACATGAACGTAAAGCGCACATCTGGCTCTCTCAGCACAGCCTTGCGAGGGACTGAGGATTTCGTCGGTCCCATCTATTATGGCGACGAGAAGAAACTACTCATCAACGGTTCGAAACGCACACTCAGCACCATCAAGGAGATACGATTCGAGATTCGCACCGAAGAGGTGCCCGACGGCATCGACTCCTTGCCAGCGGACAACAAACAGAGTGAAGCTAACGAGCCCATCTACACCCTCAGCGGACAGCGCATCGAGGGCACTGCACCCAAGCAGCGTGGCATATACGTGCGTGGCAATAAGAAATTCATCAAAAAATAATCACCCAACAAGCAAGTCATGAAGAAATTCAACATATTATTGGCAGCCCTCACATTGTGTGGAGCTTCACAAAACATTTTGGCACAGCAGGACTCTCTTTGGGTGAAATACGACAACCGTTTCAAAGCAAACCGTTTCCTCACCTCCATTGCCGGATATGACTCGATAGAGTTCCGTGCCACCACAAATTCGACGCCCCTTCCTGTTGTTCGCAAATGGAAAGACAACACATACAGCGACTTCAAGGTAACGGGCATGACAAACAATGCCGACGGACCGGCCATCGTATTCGGCGACCCAGGCCTCATAGCATGGAAGCCCACTACAAGCGACGCCAACTACAACAACGACTATACCGTCGACACCAACCGCTGGTGCTTCAAGCATAGCAGGGAGAGTGAGCATTTCATCGTATTCTGGGACAAGACGTTTGGCGAGATTTCGGGAAACAAGGTTACGGGCAGCGTGAGCAAACTGACCGTCGACATCAACGACCTGCTTAACAAGGCAGAGAAGTTCTACACCACCAATGTCAAGACCCTTGAAATGTGTAATCTTGCAGCCAAGTCACAGCTCAACACCTACAAGATGGCTATCTACCTGCTAGATATAGCAGACTGGCTGGCAACGGGCTCGGGCAACGATAACAAGATCGGCACGCTGTGGGTAAGTCCCAGCACCTGTCAGCCTGTCGGCAGCACCATAGCCCACGAGATCGGACACTCCTTCCAGTACCAGACATACTGCGACAACATTCTGCGCGGCAAGCCCAACGACTTCAAGTCTGGCTTCCGCTATGGATACCCAAACAGCAATGGCGGTTGCGGATTCTGGGAGCAGTGTGCACAGTGGCAGTCATATCAGGACTATCCCAGCGAGGCTATCAACAGCTATCACTTCGACGTGTGGATTAACAACTGCCACCGTCACTTCGAGCACGAATGGATGCGCTATGCCAGCTACTGGCTGCATTATTACTGGACCGAGAAGGAAGGCATGACGGCATTGGGACGCATCTGGAACGAGAGCAAATATCCCGAAGACGCTTCGCAGGCCTATATGCGAATCTTCCTCAACAATGACTACGAGGCATTGCGCACCCAGTACTTCGAATATGCACAGAAGGCTGCAACCTTCAACTTCAATGCCGTCAAGGCTTATGCCGGCACTAAGTATAACAGCTATCGCACCACACTCTATAACATTGGCGATGGATGGAAGCAGATTGGCTACGAACAGTGCCCCCAGCCTACTGGATTTAACGTCATCCCCTACGGCTACAACACTGCTGGACGAGAGGTCAAGGTAACTCTACGTGCACTGGCAGCGGGCAGCGAACTGCCTAGCGGTGACCCTGGCAGTCAAGTTGACGGAGACGGAAAGGTTGTAGGAACCACGACAAATTACAACAAGACATCTATTGCCGGGCACGAGACTCTCGCCTTCGGATTTGTAGCAATAAAGAAGGACGGCACACGCGACTATTCGCCCATGACCCTGGCCACCACAGCCGAGGATGCCGTTGCCACCTATACGATTCCTGCCAACACAACCAAGGTGCTGATTGTAGTGCAAGGCGCTCCCGACAAGTACTTCCAGTGCCCTTGGGATGACAAAGAGGACACGGACAACCAGTTGCCTTATAAGATTAAGATTGAATAAACGCCCCTAACAATAGGTCGACGTCCTTGAGACAAAAATACACGCTGCGTCTTTCATGTCCCCTTTGGAATGGGGGAATCGCAAAAGACGCAGCGTGTTTTATGCAGAGCTGCATATTGTGGGGCAGAAATCAGCAACTACAGCCTTGGAAGGCTACCGCAGCATTTCAGAAAAGACGCTAGAGAATTTCGAAAAAGACGCTAGAGAATTTTAGAAAAGACGCTAGAGAATTTTGAGAAAGACGCTAGAGAATTTTAGAAAAGACGCTAGAGAATTTCAGAAAAGATGCTAGAGAATTTTAGAAAAGATGCTAGAGAATTTTAGAAAAGATGCTAGAACATTCTGGAAGAGTTATTACTCATTATCGTATCCCATCTTTTTCAAGAGTTACCTCGTCTTACACAAGAACAGGAAACCTGAGTCACTCATTTCCGAATACTGACTAAGCCTTGCTTAAAGCATTCATGCGAGCAATGTACTTGCCAATGATGTCAAATTCGATATTAACGAAAGTACCAACCTGAATGTTGTGGAAGTTTGTGTGCTCGAAGGTGTAAGGGATGATGCAAACTTGGAAAGTGTCCTGGGTAGGATTGCACACTGTAAGGCTGACACCATTCACGGTGACGCTGCCCTTGTCGACGGTGAAATAGCCACGGCTTGCCATTTCTGCATCAAACTTATAGCGGAAAGTATACTGATGACTACCTTCCTGATCCTCGACAGCAATACACTCTGCGGTCTGATCAACATGTCCCTGCACGATGTGACCGTCCAGTCGGCCATTCATCATCATCGAACGTTCCACATTCACCTCGTCGCCCACTTTGAGCAGACCAAGATTACTGCGCTCCAACGTCTCGCGCATTGCAGTGACTGTGTATTGGCCGTCTTGAATACGCACCACGGTCAGACAGACACCATTGTGTGCCACACTCTGGTCAATGCCAAGTTCATCAACAAAACTGCACTTAAGCGTGAAATGCACATTGTCCAACTCACGTTCGATGGCCGTTACTACAGCCGTTTCTTCTACTATACCTGAAAACATATCAATAACGTCTTACACTTAAATTATATAAAATAATAAGGTCAAAAATCTCTGTTTGACCATTTTTGAATGCAAAGATAATACAATTCGGCCATATAAATGTGAACAAAAGCCAAAAAAACAGCATGGTATTGCACAATTAAGTTTTTTTGTTGTAACTTTGCAACAAATATGTATAGCCCCGCACTCCCATACGGGGGAAGAAAAAGAAAGTAAAGAAAAGTAAAATAGAATAAACAATAGATGACAATGAAGAAAATCTTATTGATGCTGGTTTTGTGCCTGCCCATATTGGCAACAGCTAAGGACAAGAGTGACGACACGCCCTATCTGAAAGGAGCAGTGCCCGAGGAGAACGGAATCGTGACATTTACCAAGTCTTTCAAGGTACCAGGAAAAAGCAAGCAGGAAATATACAATGTGCTCAAGCCTTGGGCATCGGCCCTGGTAGATGGTTCCATCGAGGCTCCGGGCAACTATGCACGCTTCACCCAGGACACCAACGACACCATTGTGGTGAGAGTGTGCGAATGGCAGGTGTACAAGCAGAAGTTCCTGAACCTTGACCGCTCACGTTTCCGCTACACGCTGGCCGTAATCATCGAGGACGGTAAGGTGCAGCTCCGACAGAGCGGACTGGCCTACTACTACCGCGAAGACATGGAGGGCAACGGCGGTGAGAACATCCGTGCCGAGGAATGGATTAACGACAAGAGCGCACTGAACAAGGCTGGCACAAAGCTCCTGCCCCAAAGTGGCAAGTTCCGTCGCAAAACAGTAGACCGTGCAAAAGAAATATTCGAAAGCGCCATGGATGCATTCGAAGTGAAAGAAGCACCAAAACCTGAACCCGAGAAAAAAGTAAGAAGAGCCATCGTAGAGGATTAACATATTATCTTTCAATTGCATAGTAAGCATCTTGTACATTTTGGTATTATATTAATAAAACTTAAAATACCAAAATGGAAGACGAAATGCCCAGAAACATTCTAACTTTGCACAATGAAGAAAGAATTGGCAGACAGTGTGCGCCTTCTGATTCGGCACAGCAGACTCGAAGAAGCTGAAAAAATCCTGGAGGCAGAGATGCTGAGAGACGAGCAGGATGACGAGGTACACTTCTGGATGGGCAATCTCCGACGCCAGCAGAACAACTTTCAGCAAGCACTTGAGCAGTATGCCATCGCCACGGAACTGAATGAAGAAAGTCCGGCTCGCGAAGCACACGCAATGCTAATGGACATTCTGCGCTTCTATGACAAAGAAAGATATAATGTTTGAATATATATAGATATGGGAAAAATGAGAGGGGCCATTACTGTAAACGTAGAGAGGTGCAAAGGATGCCGACTCTGCGTAAAAGCATGTAACCTAGGCCTTATCACATTGACGGACAAGGCAGTAAACAGAAAAGGCTATCCTTATGCCCAGCAAGTGGATTGGGAGCAATGCAACGGATGTACATCGTGCGCCGTGGTTTGCCCCGATGGCTGCATCACTGTCTACCGGAAAAGAGAAGAAGAAGAATAAGGTAGAAAGACAATAACCTACAAAAGACATGGAAGAAGAAATAGTGCTGTTGAAAGGCAACGAGGCTATTGCACATGCAGCCATACGCTGTGGTTGTGATGGCTTTTTCGGCTACCCTATCACTCCGCAAAGCGAGATACTTGAGACACTGGCTCTGGAAAAGCCCTGGGAGACAACCGGCATGGTGGTTTTGCAGGCTGAAAGCGAGCTGGCCAGCATCAACATGATATACGGTGGCGGAGCTACAGGCAAGAGGGTGATGACCTCGTCGAGCAGTCCAGGCATTGCCCTCATGCAAGAAGGCATCACCTATATGGCGGGAGCCGAGATACCTGGCCTCATAATCAACGTACAGCGAGGCGGACCAGGACTAGGCACGATACAACCCAGCCAATCGGACTACATACAGGCCACACGCGGCGGTGGCAACGGCGACTATAACAACATCGTCCTGGCACCAGCTACCGTACAGGAGATGGCAGACTTTGTTGACCTTGGCTTTGAGCTGGCATTCAAATACCGCATGCCCGTCATGATGCTCAGCGACGGTGTTATCGGACAGATGATGGAAAAGGTAAAGCTGCCAGCCTTCAAGGCGCGTCTTACACGCGAACAAATTGAGGAGCGCTACCCTTGGGCGGCATCAGGACGCAGAGGCGGACAAAAGCCACGAGTATTCAGTTCGCTCGACCTTGATCCCGCAGTGATGGAGCAGCACAACAAGGACCTGCAAGAGAAATACGAGCTTATAAAGCGCGAGGAGGTGAGATGCGAGATGACAAGATGCGAAGACGCAGACATCGTAATCGTAGCCTTCGGAAGTGCGGCCCGCATCAGCCGAAAAGCAATGGAGATGTGTCGCGAGAAAGGCATCAAAGTAGGCATCATTCGTCCTATCACACTATGGCCCTTCCCCACCAACGAGATAAAGCAACTGGCCAAGACGTGCAAGAAATTTCTATGCGTAGAGATCAATGCAGGACAAATGATTGACGACATACGACTGGCTGTAGAAGGAAGCCGCCCCGTAAGTTTCTATGGACGCTGCGGAGGTATGGTTCCCACGCCCGACGAGATAGAGAAGGCGATCATAGAATGCCAAAATTCATAAAACAAAAAAAAAGAAAGCATGGCAACACAACTTGAAGAACTGGAAGCCGAAGTGCAGAGAATACGCGAAAAACGTAATAGAGGTATCAACCGCGACAAGCTCAGAGTAATACTGAACTGGGCTTTCCTGATAATTGCCGCAGTCGGACTGGTTCTCTACTTCACACACGACGAGGGCGACCGAGCATCAGCCATCTGGACCATCGGCATTGCAATGCTGCTCAAGATATTGGAATTCGTGCTTCGCTTCACTGCATAAGACAATGACAAAGGAAGAACTCATACAACCCGCCAATATTGTATACGAGAAACCACACCTGCTGAACGACGAGCCAATGCATTATTGTCCCGGATGCAGCCACGGAATGGTACACAAACTCGTAGCAGAAATCATCGAGGAGATGGGGCTTGAAGGCAACACCATTGGCGTATGCCCTGTAGGATGTGCAGTGTTTGCCTACCGATATATTGACATCGACTGGATAGAAGCAGCCCATGGTCGTGCTCCAGCTGTAGCAACGGCTGTGAACCGTATGTGGCCAGACCACCTTGTCTTTACCTATCAGGGAGATGGAGACCTTGCATGCATCGGCACAGCTGAGACCATACATGCACTAAATCGCGGCGAGAACATCACGGTGATCTTCATCAACAATGCCATCTACGGCATGACAGGCGGACAAATGGCTCCCACCACACTGGTAGGAATGAAGACTAGCACCTGCCCCTATGGCCGACAGACAGACCTGCATGGCTTCCCTCTGCAAATCACCCAGATAGCAGCGTCGCTGGCAGGCACATGCTATGTCACCCGCCAAGCAGTACACACCGTGGCTGCCATCAACCGCACCAAGAAGGCCATCCGCAAGGCATTCGAGAACAGCCTCCAGCACAAAGGATGTTCTTTCGTTGAGGTTGTCAGCACCTGCAATGCGGGATGGAAGATGCCGCCAGAGAAGGCAAACGAATGGATGGAAGAAAACCTCTTCAAAGCCTATCCATTAGGAGACCTCAAGGATCAGAACATAAAAGATTGAAAGTTCAAGAATATAAAACGCTGAAAGAACGCTTACCAACTGCCCATATCAAGCAGAACAGGTAGCAGTGACTATCCCAACTGATATGCAAGCGGACAAGCGCAAAACAACAATAAGAATTGAGATTTTATCACAATTCAATTGAATCAATGAAAAAAGAAATTATCATAGCAGGCTACGGCGGACAGGGTGTCTTGTCAATGGGTAAGATTCTGGCCTACTCGGGTCTGATGGAAGACAAAGAGGTGAGTTGGATGCCCGCATACGGACCAGAGCAACGAGGCGGAACTGCCAATGTCACCATAATACTAAGCGACAAAGAGATATCCTCACCCATACTGAGCGAATACGACATTGCTGTAGTACTCAATCAGGCTTCGCTCTTCAAGTTTGAGGGCAAAGTAAAAAAGGGAGGGACACTCATCTACGACGCTAACGGCATCGCTGAGCTGCCCAGTCGCAATGACATCAGCATATACAGCATCCCGGCCACCGAGACCGCAGTGGAAATGCGCAACACAAAGGCTTTCAACATGATTGTCTTAGGAGGACTGCTCAAAGCTGAACCAATGGTGCAGATTGAGAACGTACTGAAAGGGTTGCGCAAGACATTGCCCGAACGCCATCATCACCTCATCCCGATGAATGAGGAGGCACTCAACAAGGGTATGGAGATAATAGAGAAAATAAAATAAGCCTTAACCACAAAAGACATTTTTTCTTGATACGCAGGATATTCATAACAGCCTTCTTCGTTCTGTGCTATGCAAACATTGTCATGGCACAGAACATACAACGCAGAACTGATTTCAGCAATCAGTACACACTGTCAGAAGACCTTAACGAGAACGAACTGGGAAGAAGCCAAAACAACGCATACGGAGACGAAAGGCATGGCACCAACCGCATGACGTGGGGACGCGACACTACAAAGCATGACAAGCCCGTACCAATAGGTATTTTCCAATGGACTATCAATCACAGACTTGGAACGGTCATTCCCGCCGAAAACAACGATACGACAGTCAAGCATTACAGCAACTTCAACAACACCGACGGTTACAATGGTGAGCACTCATACCTGGGCAATCTGGGAGCGGCTCGCCTTTCGCGTATATTCATGAACCGACAGGATCTGCAGCCTTTCTTCTTTCTGCAGCCCCTTTCATACAGCCTTACACCATTAGAGGACTTCCGATTCTCCAACACCCTGAGTCCTCTCACCAACCTCTCATACCACAGCTGCGGAAACCGCCAGACAGGCGAGGACCGAGTACGGGCCTACTTCGCCTCTAACATCAACAAGATTAGCGGAATAGGTTTCAAGGTAGACTATCTCTATGGACGAGGCTACTATAACTCTTCACAAAACTCCATCTTCAATTCCAACATCTTTGGTTACTACAGAGGTGAGCGATATGAGATGCATGCATGGACCGACTTCGGCCATCAGAAGAATGCCGAGAATGGTGGT
This sequence comes from Bacteroidales bacterium, assembly GCA_018064685.1. GTDB lineage: Bacteria > Bacteroidota > Bacteroidia > Bacteroidales > Bacteroidaceae > Physcousia. The sequence goes on from JAGHUS010000141.1 coordinate 21,649, forward strand.
ATCGAGGATGACAAATACATACGCAACCCGCAAAGTTTCCCACAAAGCTATGGATCGAAGGACATTCCAACCATGCTGAGCGAGACATACAACAGAAACGATTTCCAGACTTACTATCTGACACATCGCTACAATTTAGGTTACAGTCGCGAAATAGAATTGCCCGATTCCCTCAAGCCACAAATGCCAAAGGACAAGGAACTTCTGCAACAACTGTCCGACAGCATAAGACTGGTACTTGAGAGCGACAGTGTACAACGCCTCATGGTGCTGGACTCACTGAAGACGAAATGGGCAAACAGCATCATTCCGCCCACAGAATTCATTCCCGTGAGCAGCATTATACACACATTCGAAGCCAACCACCTCAACCATCGCCATTATGGCTACGACACACCGAAGAATTATTATACCAACCACTACTACGGTGATATAAACAACATAAAAGACAACACACAAGCCCTGATCATCAAGAACACCGTGGGACTGTCTGTAAACGAAGGATTCAAGAAATGGGCCAAAATGGGTATCACGGCCTTTGCCTCACACAAATACGAGCGACACACCCTTCCCACTGCCGCAGCCGACACCATCTCGGGCTTACAGACATACAAGGAGAACCACATCAGCATTGGTGGCGAGATAAGCAAAGCCTACGGAAAATTCCTGCATTACAATGCAAATGGCGAAATCACATTGGCCGGAGATGACATTGGCGAGTTTAACGTGGACGGAACAGCCGACCTTAACATCCCCATTGGCAAGCGCGACACCGTACAAGTGGCTGCACATGCATTCATCATGAACCAGCGTCCCGACTTCTATCTGGAGCATTACCATTCGCAATCAGCGTGGTGGGACAAAGAGCTTGACATGGAGAAACGCATGCGTATAGAGGGAACACTTAGCAACCAACGCTCGCGCACCAGCATCACACTGGGATTTGAGAATCTTGCCAAATATTCCTATCTTGGCATACAAAAAACTTTATTGGAGGGTGCGGACGCTACCAGCACAAAAAGCACCGACTACAGTCATGCTGTAAGAGTGATGCAGGCAAGCAAGAACATACAGATACTCAGCGCCACGCTGAAACAGGACTTCACTGTTGGCCCTCTGAACTGGGAGAACGAATTCACATTCCAGACCACCTCGTCCGAAGAGGCTCTGCCACTTCCCAAGTTCAATGCATACACCAACCTGTATCTGCTGTTCCGCATTGCCAAAGTCCTGCGTGTCGAACTGGGTGCCGATATGCGTTATTTCACAAAATACTATGCACCCGACTATGCGCCCAACCTCGGACAGTTTGCGGTGCAAGATGCGTCAACACCACGTGTACAGATTGGCCACTACCCCATCATCAATGCCTATGCCAACCTCCACATCAAACATTGCCGCATCTATTTCAAGGTAAACCACGTCAATGCCGGAACCGGCAATATGTTCCTTGCACCACACTACCCCATCAATCCTATGACCATTCACTGGGGCGTAAGCTGGAACTTCTTCAACTAAGGCAGAGACACGACAGAGACAACTCACACCATCAAGGATGGGATGGATGTAATAAGCCACCCGGAAAACAAATGATGCAAGCAACTACTTTATTGCTTGCATCATTTCTGCTACTACCTGCCTGTCTGCTCCCAGCTCTAAGGCCTGCTGCAAATCTTTTCGTGCCTGTTTCTTCTTCTTCATCCTAGTATAACAATCTGCCCGGCTCAGCAACATGTCAGGATTGCTGGGATCTAATTCCACAGCCTTGTCAAAATCGTAAAGAGCCACCTCGTATTGTTTGCTTTCCAACTCAATGCCTCCGCGAATAGCATAATTGACAGCATGATTAGGATAGATCTGAATCAGGTTATTAGCCTGCTCCATAGCCTCGCGCGGACGATTATCCTTTGTGTTCAAGATGCAGAGTCCCTGCAATGCATCCTCGCGCAAGGGCTGCAATTTCAGCAAATGGTCATAGTCTGCACGCGCCCTCTTATAGTCACGCATTCTCACATAAAGATAAGCGCGAAAGAAAAGAGCCTCCTGATGGTCGGCATTCAAATCCAGCACCGAAGTATAATCGGATATGGCATGAGGTTCATTACCCAGGCGATAATACAAAGAAGCCCTGTCGAGCAACAAACCCAGTGTTGTGGGCGACAGGTTCAAACCCAGCGAATAACTCTCTAACGCCTCCTGGCTACGCCCCGTGCGCTCTTGAATCTGCCCGATGTGGCGAAACAGCAACGCATTACTCTTCAAGGCAGGGCTCAACAGCATAGCCTGTCGAAAAGAAGCCTCAGCCTCGGTCAGACTGTCGTGCTCAAGTTGCGCCATGCCACGATCCACATAGTCCTTGTATGTTTGAGAGAAAGCACACATAGAACAAGACAAGAAAAGCATCACACACCCCCGTCTTGACCCTGTACAAAATTGCTTCAAACGCATGTTATCAGTCTATTAGTTTAGAGAATAATTCGATACTAGCACACAAAAAAGAAAATCATCCCTACCCACGAATGCAGATGGTAGGGATGATTTTTTTGATATAATGTGATTACTTGTTCTTGATGTAATCAACAATCCACTGTCCAACCTCCTTGGTACCGTACTTCTCGCCACCTTCAACCTGAATCTCAGGAGTGCGGACATTGGCATCAAGACTGGCGTTCACAGCCTCACGAATGAGCTGACCCTCGGCCTTCAGGTCGAAGTACTCATAGAGCATAGCAACAGACAGGATCTGTGCCAAGGGGTTGGCGATGTTCAAGCCCTTGCCCTGAGGCCAGCTGCCATGGATAGGCTCGAAGACGGGAGTGTGCTCACCGGTTGAAGCACTGGGCAGCAGACCCATAGAACCCGTGATGACGCTACCCTCGTCGGTAAGGATGTCGCCGAAGGTATTCTCGGTCACCATAACGTCGAAGAAGCGGGGATCCTGAATCATACGCATGGCAGCATTGTCTACGTACATGAAGTCAGTCTCCACATCGGGATACTCAGTCATAATCTCCTGAGCCACCTTGCGCCACAGACGACTGCTGGCCAACACGTTAGCCTTGTCGACAACCGTCAGATGCTTTCTGCGCTGACGTGCGTACTGATAGCCTACACGCAGGATGCGCTCCACCTCAGGACGAGTATAGTAGTTGGTATCGAGAGCCTCTTCTACACCGTCAGCGTTGATGGTGGGCTCCTGCTTCTTGCCGAAGTACATACCACCGGTCAATTCACGGATGCAGATGAAGTCAGCACCACGCACCATCTCATCCTTCAAGGGTGACTTGTGAATCAGGCACTCGAAAGTCTCGACGGGACGGATGTTGGCATAGAGGCCCAACTTCTTGCGCATTGCCAGCAAACCCTGCTCAGGGCGAACCTTTGCGCTGGGATTATTGTCAAACTTGGGGTCACCTACGCTGGCAAAGAGCACTGCATCAGCCTCCATACAAGTCTGGAAGGTATCCTCGGGGAAAGGATCGCCAACCTCATCAATGGCATGTGCACCGCAAAGAGCCTCCTTGTAACTAACCTTGTGTCCGAACTTCTCAGCAACAGCGCTGCACACAGCAACGCCCTGCTCCATAATCTCTGGTCCGATACCATCACCGGCCAGAACAGCAATTTTCAAATCCATAATTGTATATTTTTATTTACGATTTATTCTTCCTCGACTTGACAAACAAGGCACCAGCACCCAGCAAGGCGATGCCTCCTATCACGATGCCAGCTGTCAGGTATGTGTTATTACCCTCTCCGCTCTCATCGTCCTGCGTATTCTCAGTTATCTCTTCGTCTGCAACCTGCGCAGTATCAGCCTCGACATGCATACTGCCACAGCTGGCGGCCAACAAATCCAGATTACACTTGGGGCAAGATGATTTCGCTGCATCCAGCTTCGCACCGCATGCCACGCAGAATCGCTCTGACATATCCACATTATATTTCACCTCGAAGATGTCCACACAGTTACCGCCCTGATGACCTCTTCCTTGCGAAGTAAGGAACACATAGCGGTCGTCGCTCGAGATGTCAAGACCTACGGGATATGAATCGGCGTTGATCGAACCAATGACCGACATCGACTGTGTATCAACCACATACAGTTTGCTCACATTGTTGCATGCTGCAAAGATATAACGACCGTTGGATGTGATGCCTATGGTTCTGGCTCCGGTTCCCACCTTCACAGTCTCCCATTGGGTGAAGCTAGCCACATTATTCTTCATCTGCTCGGCAGCCGCAATGAAATCAGCCAGCTTGCAACGCTGCACAGCACCACCGCCATTAATACTCAGGTAAAGGTATCCATTGGAAAGAACCAGATGACGGACGTTGGACATCATACCCAGCACACGACCCATATAGGCACGGCGGGCAATATCGATGACAGCGATGCCACCACCGCCACCCATGCAACCTACAAGAAGATATTTGTTGTCGGGCGTGAAGACCGTTCCGCGCAAAGCATATCCACTGCCATTGTCACGATCCACCGACACATTGAGGGGATAGTTGAGCTGCAACTCATGATCGACCACCAGCTTGCAGATATACTTCCAGTCTTTGGGATTTGCCGAAGAGATGTCAATCAATCCCACGGTGTTATTGCCCCATAGCGAGATGGCCACAATCTTGCCGTCGGGAGATGTTGTGATCATCTTTGGCAAGGGTCCCGTCTCCATCAAACGTACAATCGAGTCGGTCTCCGTATCGATGATAGCCACGGCAGAGGGGTCCTGTGCATTGATGTCGAACGAACGACGGTAATAGGGAATCCACAGATAGCGACCGTTATGCGAGAAGGTACTCTCGACGGGCTTGCCAGAGAACGTGTTGGTATTGCGCGAATAATGCTTCCATTCGAACAGTCCCGAAGGTTCGCTCCACAAAGCCGCATCACGCTGTTCATCAAACACATGACGGATTACCTTTATCTTCTCTCGGTTTGTGAAGTCATAAGCAATTGTCGAGCATCCCTCCAGCGAATTCACGTAGTATTTCTTGCCGTTAGGATGTATGTTCACCGACTTTGGGCTGTTGATGTCCGAATCAAACGTCCCCTTCTCTCCACTATAGTTCTGCTTTCTGTCTATCAGCTTAACCATCACATTGCCGTCGGCAGATACAATGCTATCCTGCAGTTTTGGATGAACAAGTGGCTGAGCCATTGCCTTGGCAGAGCAAAGCAGCACAGCGCATGCCAGTATTAAACTCTTTGATAAATCTGTCATTACTTTACACATAGCAGTATTATTTTCGGTGATTCTAACCTAAAACATGTATCATTGACATGCAATCCTGTATCTTTGTTGACTCGTTGTCTCGTTGACTCGTTGTCTTGTTGACTTGTTGTCTTGTTGACTTGTTGTCTTGTTGACTCATTATCAGCCTATCCCTCCAAGAGGTTCAGCATCTTGATTGTAGCCTTTATGGCTGCCTCCGTCTGGTCGGCATCCAAGCCACGTGTTCGATACACCTTACCCTCATACTCCCACGATATGGCCGTCTGCACCAACGCATCGGTGCGTCCGCCTGGGGGGATGGTCACTACATAATTGGTAAGCCAGGGGAATGTGCGACCAAGTTTGTTGCGATAGATGTGGCGCACGGCACGGACGAAGGCATCATACATACCATCACCGGTAGCCGACTCCTCGTACTCGTTGCCGTCAACATCCAATTTCACACAGGCCTGAGGATGAAGACCATACGCTGTCGACACCATGTAGGAAACAAGTTTGATGCGATCAGATATCACTTCGTGATGCAGCACATCGGCAATGATATAGGGCAGGTCGTCAAGCGTCACATGCTCCTTCTTGTCGCCCATCTCATTGATGCGCTTCGTCACACGTCGCATGTCGTAGTCACTCAGGTGTATGCCCAGCAGTTTCAGGTTCTGCTCGATGTTGGCCTTGCCCGACATCTTACCCAGGGCATATTCTCTACTGCGTCCAAATCGTTCCGGCAGCAGGGGGTTGACATACAGCTTACCCTTCTTGTCGCCATCGGCATGCACGCCAGCAGTCTGTGTAAAGACATTCTCGCCGATAATGGGAGCGTTCGATGCGGTGGCTATTCCGCTGTAGCTCTCCACCATGCGCGATATCTGGTTGATGGACTTCTCTTCAATTCCCAAAGACACCTCGTCCGTCATGTCGTTCAGCACAGCAATGACACTCGAGAGTGAAGCATTTCCTGCACGCTCGCCAAGTCCGTTGACGGTTGTATGAATACCCTTCACTCCCGTCTCGACGGCAGCCAGCACATTGGCCACCGCCAGGTCATAGTCGTTATGTGCATGAAAGTCAAAGTGGAGCTGCGGATAGCGCTCTACCATCTTCGTCACCATCTGACGTGTCTGTCGCGGAGCAAGGATGCCCAGCGTATCGGGCAGCATGATGCGCTGCACGTAGCCGTCCTGTGCCAAGTCCTGCAATGCATCAACCATGCCGAAGACATAGTCTGCATTGTCGGCGATACCGTTCGACCAGTCCTCGAGATAGATGTTCACCCCAAGTCCTGCCTCGTGGGCCATGAGCACGTTATTACGCACACCTTGCCAGTGTTCCTCAGGCTCTTTGCCCAACTGTCCGCGGCAATGCTTCTCCGAGCCCTTAGTCAGCAGGTTTATCACCTTGCCTCCGGCACGCTTTATCCAGTCGATGCTGGCTCCGTCATCGCAGAAACCCAGCACCTCTATCCTATCCAGCTTGTCCACGCTCTGTGCCCATTCGCACACAGCCTGTACACATTCAAATTCGCCTTTGCTCACACGTGCAGAGGCTATCTCAAGGCGATCTACGCCTACTTCTTCAATCAACTTGCGGGCAATGGACAACTTCTCCGACGCGCTGAACGCCACGCCGCTCGTCTGTTCGCCATCCCTCAGGGTGGTGTCCATTATTTCTATATGCCTGCCATTCATCTCTTCTTACCTTATCTATATATATACATTAGGGCTGCAAAGTTACACATTTTTATCTAGAAAACAAACGATTTGCCACATTATTCAATCTTTTCATGACAGTTCTTCATCAGCAAAGAACGATGACTGCAATTTCGCTAGGAAAAATAGACACGAGTTGAGCGATGCATATAACCAAGCCTCACGCACTCTTTGCCCTAGCAAGCAGAATGGGCAATCAGCACACAGCCGATTGCCCATCCCTTATATCTTATTGTCGCCAAGCTTATTACTTATTCAAGTTTCGTATGTTGCCTATCGGCAAGAAATCTTAGCCCTATCGGGGAAATATTAGGCCCTATCGGGGAAATCTTAATAAAGGAAATATTTCTAAAAAAGAGATTTCCAGCGTAAGCAACAAGATTTCCGGCTTCAGCCGCCAAGATTTTTCGCGCAAGCGACTTGATAATCAATCTGATCATTACAAGCGAAAGTTGAATTACTTAGCCTCCCACTGTTCAATCTTGTCCTTGTTCGAGAGCAGGAAGTCGATGTCGTCGTAGGCATTCATCAGGCAGTACTTCTTGTACGAGTTGATGTCGAAGTGCTCGCTGTTGCCCGTGGTGAGGTTGGTGACGGTCTGGTTGGGCACGTCTACCAGCACCTCGGCCTGGGGATTCTCGTCGATGGTCTTGAACAGCTCCTGCTGGAAGGCCTCGCTCACTATAACAGGCAGCACGAAGCAGTTGAGCAGGTTGTTGCGGTGGATGTCGGCAAACGAACTGCTGATGACCACACGCACGCCATAACCGGCGATGGCCCAGGCAGCATGCTCACGGCTCGAACCCGAACCCCAGTTCTTACCACCCACGATAATCTCGTGAACACCCTGACGGGGAGCCTCCGCAAACTCAGGCTTATTCATCACGAAGTCTGCAATAGGCTGATCGTTGGCATCATAGCGCAGGTCGTGCATGAAGGCGTCGCCATAGAACTTAGGATCGCGCGTGGTGAAGGCCAGATAGCGGGCGGGGATGATATTGTCGGTATTATTGTTGTCGATAGCGATGGGAATGCAGGTCGACTGGATCTTATCAAATACAGACCCTCTCTGTCCGCCGTTGGCAGACACCTCCCCCTCTGCGGGGAGAGCGGTCTCATTCGACTCACCATAAGCACACATAGGACACAGTGAGGGATTATCTACGACCTTACGCACTTCCACTGCGCTGGCCTCCTCCCCATTCTGTGAGAGGACTGCGGAGAGGGTCTTTCTCGGATCCGTAATCACACCCGTGATGGCACTCGCAGCCACCGTCAAGGGGCTAGCCAGGATGGTGCGTGCACCGGGACCCTGGCGACCTACGAAGTTACGATTTGAGGTAGAGATGGCAAGCTTGCCTGCGGGCACCTTGTCGGGGTTCATGGCCAGACAGGCTGAGCAGCTGGGCAGACGCAGTTCGAAACCTGCCTCTTCCAATATCTTGTCGATACCCTCGTCAATGATCTGCTGACGAACAAGCCAGCTGCCAGGAACCAACCAGGCCACCACGTTGTCGGCCTTCTTCTTGCCCTTCACTACAGAGGCAAAGGCACGGAAGTCCTCGATACGGCCATTGGTGCAGGCACCCAGGAAGCAGTAGTCAACGGGCGTTCCCTCGAGCTTCTGACCGGGCTCAAACTGCATGTAGTCAAGCATAGCCTTCAGCTGCACGGCCTCCTGCTCCGACACGCTCTCCATCGTGGGGATGGTGCCATCGATGGCAATGCCGGCACCGGGATTGGTACCGAAGGTGATGCGGGGAGCAATGTCCTCGGCACGATAGGTCACCTCCTTGTCGAAGACGGCGTCATCGTCGCTCTTCAAGGTCTTCCAGTATTCAACAGCCTTGTCCCAAGCCTCACCCTTGGGTGCGTATTCGCGATCCTTGAGGTAGGCAAAGGTAATCTCGTCGGGAGCGATGATACCGGCACGGCTACCCATCTCGATCGACAGGTTGGACAGTGTCAGACGTCCCTCCATAGACATATTGCGGATGGTGCTACCGGCATACTCCACAGCATAGCCCGTAGCGCCGCTGGTCGTCATCTGTGCCATGATGTAGAGAGCCACATCCTTGGCAGTGGTGCCTGCGGGCAGCTCACCCTCGATGTTGATGCGCATCGTCTTGGGCTTCGACTGCAGGATGCACTGGCTGGCCAGCACCTGAGCCACCTCGCTCGTACCGATACCCATGGCGATAGCGCCTACGGCACCGTGTGTCGAGGTGTGCGAGTCGCCACACACGATGGTCATGCCGGGCAGACTCAACGCCTTCTCGGGACCCACCACATGGATGATACCATTGTCCTTCGTACCCATAGCGAAGTGCTTGATGCCGAACTCCTGGCAGTTCTTAGCCAGTGTCTCCACCTGCTTCTTGCCGACGGGGTCATCGATGCGCAGCTGCTGGTCGCTGGGTGTGTTATGGTCGGGCATAGCCACCACATGGTCGGGGCGGAACACCTTGATATTCTTGTCTCTCAACGTATCGAATGCCTGCGGGCTCGTCACCTCGTGGGCAAACAATCGGTCGATGTATAACTGAGTGGGACCATCCTCCACGTTCTGAATCACATGGGCGTCCCAGATTTTGTCAAAGAGAGAAGACCCCCTCCCGTCCCCCTTTAGGGGGAAGCAGTTACTTTTGTTTGTTGACATATCTTATTCTTTATTTATTTTATCATATAATTGCTCGAGTACGTTATCCGTATCCCTAAAAGTTTACAGTTATCTAAAAACTCAACCTAGTGGTCTGTAAAGTCTAAAAGTTGACAATAGGATATAGATGCTTTAGCTTGATTCTGGCATCGTCTGTCGTGAACTGCCAGTCCACTCCCTTCTGCA
>JAGHUS010000018.1 GCA_018064685.1 Bacteroidales bacterium
TCATCAAGCTAAAGCAGTCGAGTCTTGTCATCCCGACCTAGAAAAGAGCAGAACTTCGGTTCTGCTTTTTTCTTTTTCTGCCGGGATTCCACTCTCACAAACGCGACCGTCGCAAGTTATACGGGTTTTCTCACACGAAAGCACGAAGAGCACGAACCGCAAAAACTACCGTAATTGATTTGTGAAACGTAGCGTCATTCTATGACAAGCGCCGCATTTCTACCTATGTTTATTGCTCCTCCAGACATTTTAAGCGAGTTAAATACGACATTTAACCAGTATGAGGCAAGTTTGCTGTTGATTATCGCAGTAAGTTTATACAGATATTTTGTTTCTCCTAAAATTATAGAGGTTGATTTACCTGCAATATACTCGCCTTTGACATCCAAGCATGCTTCATACCTCGTTGTCATACTGGCAACAATGATTTTTGGGTATGTTGCCTTGACCTGAGCATCCCAGATGGCATCGGGTTCTGCCTTGGTGAAGTCGGTGTCGTAGATGGCGAAGTTCGCTAACTTGCCAGGGGTGATACTACCCATGCGATTCTCCTCATGCCAATGCCACGGCAGCAATCTGTAAAAAAATCTTTTTCATAACTGTACTATAGGTTTGTTTTTCCGTTCTTTTGGTGATCTTATTTAGTCCTGAATGTGCGAATGTCAAGCAGATTTACTTGTTGAAATAGAACTTCAAGTAGTAAGGTAGCAGCAAATCCACCTGATTCATGCGTGGAGTCTCCTGCATCTTCATGCTGCAGTCATTGCCGATGACCATTGTGTTTACGCCCTCTGGGGTGTAGGGTGTCCACACGATGCCCGTCAGGCTTGGATTGCCGGTGCGTGCGAAGTTGGTGAATGCAGTGCTGAAGTTCTTGGTGAGTACAGGGTCTAACGGACCTAACTTCTCGAAGTTCTCGATGTTGAATGCGTAGGTCAGCTCACATGAGTGACATGCGCCTAGCCATTTTATATCCGGATTTTCTAATCCCTTGCCGAAATAATACATATAGGTCTTTCCACTGCCTCCGGCTGCTACATGGTTGCGAGCCATGATAATGTTTGCCATGCGGAAGAACATTTCTGTCTGCAACTCGGTGCGCTCCCATATCTTCGGATACTTTGCCGATACCTCATCCTGCTCGCAGACAGCGGTCTCAATGAACTTATCGATTACTCCACCGCCTTCGCCAAGAGCCTGGCGCGCCTCCTCTTCCTTGCCACTCAGGAAACGGTCGCAGAAGAGCTGCAAGCCATCCTCGCCAAGGTAGGTGTAGAGATATGCCCAGTATTTCATCTCCTCGGAGGTAGAGCCGATGATGACATCAACATCCTTGGATGCGCCTTCAGCCAGAGCCTTGAACGGATCGGTTGGGATGATGCTACGCTCGTCATCGCGCATAGGATGGTTGTTGAGATGACTGAGTATAGAACCGCCCTCAATGCCGAAGCGTCCGGTTTCCATCTCAATGAGTTCCAGAATCCGTTCCTCCGGGATTGCCATCAGTTCGTCCATGGTGTAGCAACCGCTGAGTCGTAGCAGCGCCTCTGCCATGTCGTACTTGTCGAAGTCCTTCTGAGAGAAGGTGAGGTTCAGGGCGCCGGACATTGCAATGGCATGCTGGAAGAGTCCCTCGCTGCCCTTGGCAACAAGATGACAGCATACGCTGCCTCCACCTGCCGACTCACCGAAGATGGTCACGTTCTTAGGATCACCGCCGAAAGCCTCGATATTCTGCTGTACCCAGCGCATAGCCATCTGCTGATCGAGTATGCCGAGGTACGGTGCATCAGGGAAATCCGTGCCTCCTGGTACATGGCTGAAGTCAATGAAGCCCATCAGTCCGAGGCGGTAGTTGATTGTGACCAGTACGATGTCGGGATTACCAGCCACGAGAAATTTGCCCTCACTGAGCGGATCACTGGTGCCGCCACTTATATACGAGCCACCGTGGATCCATATCATCACAGGCTTATTCTTTGTGGTCAGGTCCTTAGTCCACACGTTCAGGGTCAGACAGTCCTCGCTGCGTGTGCGTGAACTTGCCGTCTCGGTAGGAGAGTAGGGCTGGATGGCTGAGTTTCCGAAGTCCTTTGCCTGGATGGTATCGTTCGAAGCCTCCGCTGGCAGCGGTGCCTTCCAGCGCAGTTCGTTCACCGGAGCCTTTGCGTATGGGATTCCTTTGAACGAGAGTACGCCATTGTCCTCAACAGCACCCACAAACCGCCCGTTGTGGCACTTGGCAATCGGATTATCAATAGGATTGATCGTCTGATTGCCGTTTGGGCTGACTATTGTATTGTCATCACTACATCCGCCAAGAGCAAATGCCAACGCCACGGCAGCAAGCTGTAAAAAGTTTCTTTTCATTATTATATTATATGTATGCTAATATCCTATTTGCCGTAAACCACTTTGCCATCAACGTATGTTGCCTTGACCTGAGCATCCCAGATGGCATCTGGTTCTGCCTTGGTGAAGTCGGTGTCGTAGATGGCGAAGTTGGCTAACTTGCCTACTGTGATACTGCCCATACGATTCTCTTCATGCCACTGGTAAGGCACATTGATGGTCATTGCTTCGAGTGCCTGCTGGCGTGTGATGCACTCCGCTGGGTTGTGGAGAGTCTCTGGGCCATACTCCTTGGAGGTTCTCGTAATAGCTATGTATATGGTCTGAGCCATGCTGAAAGAGTTTGAGGCAGGATAGTCGGAGTGGAAGTTGACCAGGCATCCTGCATCATAGAACGACTTGATTGGGTACTCCGTATCTGCTCTATCGCCAATGTATCTGCAAAAAATAGGATATTCATCAGGATATTTAGGTAACCACAGCGGAGCTACGATGGGGATAATGTTGTTGTCTGCCATCTTCTTGAATACTTCTGGCTTGACGATCTGCAGATGGGCTATGGCATTGCGTCCGTCCTTGATGCCAGTCTCTGCCTGAGCCTGTACTATGCCCTTGATAGCAGTATTTGTTGCGGCGTCACCGATGGAGTGGAAATGCACGTTCATGCCGTTCTTGTTGTTGAAAGCTACGATTCGTGCAACACGATTCGGGTCGGGACAACGCTTCAGTCCGTAGTAACCTGGATCGTCAGAGTATTCCTCTTCCAACCATCCGGTGTGTGCCTCGATGACACCATCCATGAAGACCTTTGTGCCTGTGATTTTGTAGTACTCACCGTTGTATTTGTTGCGTAATGCAAGCACACGGTTCAGTGCCGAGTCAAGTTTCTCATCGGGTACGGTCTCGTCTATTATCTTGACGGCGTAGGTACGGAGTTTCCACACTCCTTCGTCGCAAAGTTCCTGGTAAACCTTTTCGGCGAGAGGATTACTCAGACCCACTGCGGCTTCGGTAACAGCGGTGATGCCTTGGCTGAACGCCTTTTCCTGCCACATTAGGAGACCTTCCTTACACTCTTTCTTGTCTGGTGCTATCTTGTCAAGCAAATCGATGGCAGGCTTCTCTGAGATGTAGCCCGTAGGATTGCCTTCGCTATCCACGCGGATGCAGTCTTCACCGTGTATCTTCACTGCCTCTTTGTCAAAGCCGAAGTGCTTCATTGCCGCGGTGTTCAGCCACATGGAATGGCCGTCCTCAGAGTTAAGCACCATTGGGACATCGGGGCATATAGCATCGAGCATCGCAGCATTAGGCTCCTTATCCTTTACTAACCATCCTGATCCTTTATAGATAGACAGTCCCGGATGTTCCTGCATGTACTCCTTCATGGCTTCGACGTAGTCTGCCATCACCGTTTCTACCTCATCACTGAGTTCTGAGAGGTCGGCTTGCATAAAGCGTGACGCAGCCAGAGAACCATGCGTATGTCCCTCGGTGAATCCAGGGTAGATACTTGCCGTGCCATAGTCCTTCACTATGGTCTTGGCATCGCACATCTTGCGGGCCTCAGCCTGAGATCCCACGAAGGAAATCAGTCCATTCTCCACCACAATGGCCTCGGCTCGGGGCGTGGCGGTGTCCATGGTGATTACATTACCCAGCAGCAGGAGTTTCTCCGTGCTGACGGGAGGGTCAACGATGTCATTTGTTGTGTTGCAACTCACCGACAGAAGTGTGGTGAATAGCAGGAGTGGTAGGAATTTCTGTTTCATATTTTTCAAGTTTCCATTAGTTTTTAATTGTCCTTTATTTCGCAATTTAAATTTATTTTGATTTTCAATATATTCAATCCTTAAACTGCCCACAGTTTGTATTCCTGTTTAAGCCATAGCTGCTTCCATGCACGATATACCTAGTTTACGTTCAATCTCCGCAATACTCTTGAAAGAGAAATTGGTGTTGCCGGAGAGAATACGACTGA
>JAGHUS010000071.1 GCA_018064685.1 Bacteroidales bacterium
AAACGTCTGCAGACGATGAAGACCGCAGGCACCGCCACCACCTCTTCAGGAGTACTGCAGGCACCCGACCGCATACGTCGCCGCGAACTACTGTCGGTGAAGACCAACCTTGTCCTCGACTTTGCCTACATACCATTCGGCTTCAATGGATTCTGTCCTATCCCGAATGTAGCCATCGAGTACTATCCCCTTCACGGACACTTTACGTACGGAGCCATGTTTGACTGCCAGTGGTGGAAAGGCGACGTCACCGACCACAGGTATTTCCAGCTGCGCAACTACACTGTGGAGACACGTTACTACTTCCGTTCGGGCGATGTCCGCAAGCGAGGCGTAGGCAAAGGAGCCGCCTTCAAGGGCATGTATCTCTCAGCCTATGCCAATGCCGCCATCTATGGCATAGGATGGAGCGAGAGGAAGGAGAGCAATCTGGCACGACCTGCTCTACCTGTTACCGTTCCCGACGAGTCATCGTCGGGTTGGATGGGCGAAGGAGCCGGTGGCGGACTGGGTATCGGTTACGTAGCACCACTCGGCAAGAGTGAGCGCTGGCGACTGGAGTTCTCGGCACATTTCGGATTGTTCTGGACAAAATATGACCCATACGTCTATGGCTGTCCGGTAGAGAACGTGAAGGACGGACTCTACTACTACGACTACAAGGGCGATGCAGACCTCTTCAAGGAACGTGAGTACAAGCTCACGTGGATAGGTCCGACACGCGTAGGCATAACCCTCAGCTACGACCTGCTCTACCTGTTACCGTTCCCGACGAGTCATCGTCGGGCTGGAGCCACCTTCAAGGCTTGGGAGAAAGGAGGCAGCCTATGAACCTGAGATTTTTCAGTTTCCTGTCCAGGTTCTCCCTCCCTCGGGAGGGCCGGGGTGGGGTCGTAGTCATTCTCGTCCTCCTTGCCATCGGTTGCGTGCGCGATCCCGACCTGCACCTTCACCGCGACAACCATGTGGAGTTTGACGTACCCGACGTACAGATAGACCTCGACGTGATGTGGGAGTACGACCTCGACTACGACTGGCATGCCGAGTGGAGCTACGGCTGGGACTATGAAGACGAGCAGGCGATGGGTCCGCTGGGCTATAGCGAACCAAAGGCATACAATCTCAGAAGATACTACCTCGGCGGATGGCCTGACCAGCCGCACACTACGGAACAGCAATACGTGGTAGGCGAGAAAACGTTCCGCACCCGATACAACTACGGCTTCTACGACGTGCTCGTCTATAATCATCTTGACGACGACGTGGTGCAGAGTATCGTGTTCGACGAATCCACGCTCGACTCCGTCATGGTATATACCAATGCCTCCATGATGGCGAGCCGCTATCAGGCACCCGTATATGACAGGTCCTTCAACCAGCCCGACGAACTCTTCTCAGCATACGAGCGCAACATACACATCACCGACGACCTTGCCGACTACGATCACTACGACCCCGTCAACCGTACGTACTACAAGAAGATGAAGATGCAGCTGTTGCCCGTGACGTATATCTACCTCACGCAGGTGAGGCTCCACCACAACAATGGCAAGGTGACCAATGCCGTGGGCGATGCCAACCTCACGGGCATGGCGCGCGGAGTGACGCTCAACAGCGGCATAGCCAACAAGGATGTGGTCTCCGTGTACTACAACGTGCGCTTCAAGAAGGACTGCGTGATAAAGCAGACCGGAGAGAAAGTCGATATAGCAGGCGGTCGCTGCCTGACGTTCGGCATAGCCAACCAGAACTCCAGCCGTGTGGCGAAAGCCTCCGACGTGAAGGATCGCGTGAAGCACTACATGGATGTCAACCTGATGTTCTACAACGGCATGGACACCACGATGGTGTTTGATGTGACCGACCAGATAAGGCGCCGCTATCGAGGCGGTGTGATAACGATAGACCTCGACATGGACACCATCCCTGTTCCGCTGCGTCCCGGAGGCTCCGGCTTCGATGCGGTGGTGAAGGAGTTTGACGAGGAGAATTTCTATTTGGAGATATAACGAAACGAGAATATAAGTAAACGATAAATAACAATTTTAAATCTTAACTTTTATGAAGAAACTATTTTACGTAGCTGCTACGGCAGCAATGTTGGCTTCTTGTACCTCGGAGATTGCTCCTGAGGAAGGCACAGTAGAAGCTGTCAAGTATCCAGTGGAGTTCAGCGGAGCACGTTGTGTGACAACCCGTGCAACGGGATCGGCTGCAGCCACTCTTCTGAGCAATGAGTTCACCGTCTATGGTGTGAAGTTGATCAACAGCACTTCCGAGACAGTGTTCAATGGTACTCCTGTAAAATTTGCAAGCAACGCATGGAACTACTCTTCGGCTACCGAGGAGACCCGTTACTGGGACCCAAATGCCACAGCGTACCAGTTCCTTACATTCAGCGATGCAAACAATCCAGACGTAGTCGTAGCTCCTGGCATTGCAAACATAGCAGATGGCATAACCATCGGTACTACGTCGCAGAATGTTTCACTTGACGCACTGCAGAAGGTGTATGTTGCTCCAGGCATCACTGTCCAGAAGGAGAACTTCACCTCGCCTGTCACGTTCAGTTTCCGAAATGCAGCAGCAAAGGTTCGTGTGGCATTCTTCAATGCCATCCCAGGCTATGATGTTATCATCGACAACTTCTATCCATCAGATGCCAACGATGCAGTAGCAACCAAGGCAGCCACACTGTTCAACACCAATGGATTCTTTACAGGTGCAGCTTATTCTGTAGATACTGAGACTGCAACAACCACCGTTATCGGTACACCTACTACAGCTTCTACCTTCGCCCTTGGTACCAAGTGTGCGGACGTAAAGCTTGGTCGCAACATCGTAGATGCTACATTCGACCAGGCAGAGAAGGCATGGACATGGGCAATGCCAGTGAATGGTGCATCAAAGGATATCAACCTGAAGATAGACTATCGTCTGGTGTCGAAGCATGAGACTATCAACCGTACATCATTCGTGACCGTTCCTGCTAACTATGCACAGTGGAAGGCTAACCACGCTTACACCTACTACTTCCGTATCACCGACAACGACCTGCATCCTATCACCTTCACAGCTCAGGTTATCGACTTCGAGACCAACGAGCAGGAGACCATCACTACTATCGATGGCGAGCAGGAGGTTAACATCACTACATGGGCTGAGGGTTCTACCGTACAGATTACTCCTGTATATAAGGTTGGTGACGTGATCTATGTTTCTGTAACAAACTGCACAAATCCTGGTGTTGAGGTTGCACACACCAGCAACACTGATGTTGACGGCAGTAACGCTGGCACCTTGATTGATGACAACGATTACGAAACACTCATTCCTGCTACTGACGGTCGCTACAGCTTCACCGCAAACAAGGGCGCTGGTAAGTATGTCATCCGCGTATCTTACAAGGATAGCACAAATGCTTCTAAGGTTGCATTCAAGGTTGTAACCGTTAACGAGCCATCAAACAACTAATCACGTTTGTATATTGAGACACTATCCTCTTGCTCCTCCCCCACGGGGAGGCGGGGAGGGGGTCTATACAGCCAGGCGGGGTTCGACTCCCCGCTTGGTATCCATAGAGAAATAATCGCCCCGGTGGGCACAAAGAAAAGAAAGAAAAAGAATACATGCGCACTCGCGTACTATTATATACATTACTGTTACTGACACTGCTTACAGCATGCGGCACTGATGTCCTCGACAAGGAGGAGGTGCCTATTGTGTTTGCGCCCGTCACAAGGGAAGTGACGGAAACGACACGTGCCGGAGGCAATGGACTGGAACATAACTTTGTGGTCTGTGGATACAAGACGGTTCCGCAGGGACAGCAGTATGTCATACCAAGATATAACGTGACATACAGCAGCGGCACATATAGCTATGTCACAGCCAGTCAGCCACAGGTATATTGGGACAGCAATGCGTCAGAATACAGATTCTGGGGATACACAGGAGGCAATGGTGTGGTATCAACGGTAGAAGGTACGACCGTCACCATCCCTGTATCGTTGCAGAAGGAACTATCCGCCTCCCTGCCTCTCTTCTCCGAACTCAAACTTGTCACGGAGACAGACTACTACAAGACTGTCGGACTGGAGTTCCTGCATCCAGTGTCGAAGGTGTCTGTCATGTTCTACTCCGAACAGCCTCTGGCAGATGGAGAAGAGATAAGCGTGACCGACATCGTTCTTGCACCAAAGGATAACGGTCAGGCAGGCAAGGTGAGCAAGATATGGAATGCGGGCGTTGTGACGGTAAACTATCCGTTGAGCGGTGTGTCGCGAGAGACTGTCAGTGTATCGCAGAGTAATCCTGCGTCTGTCAGCAACTATCTGTCTTTCAATGACGTGACGCTGACAAAGGGTGCCGGCGACAAGATTGACAAAGCGGTCTATGCCAGGATTCCCGATGCTGACAGCAACCATTACTACTCTCTGCCTATGGGAGACAAGAATCCGGACTTTCTCCTTACGCTGAGGCTTGATGGAGAGGACAGGACGGTAACCATCCCTGAGCACTACATGCGCTGGCTGGCAAACCATGGTTACAACTATATCTTCAAGATAAGCGGCGTGAGCAAGAATGTGGACCTCTACGATGTGAAGATACAGCCGTGGCACTATGGCGGTAGCCAGGATGAAGAGTGGCATAATTGGTGGAAGTGAGTACATTTACCATTTGACCATTTACCATTTACCATTTGACCATTTACCATTTACCATTTGTAATGTACAATTTAAAATGTACAGTTATTTGAGATTTTACATATTGATATTGATGGCCGCTTTCGTGGTGGTGTCTTGTTCTGATGAAGAAGGGCAGACAGCAAGGGAAGTGCATGCCTGTGTACGTGCTGTATGGCAGAACGGTAGTGAGACTACACGCTATGCGGCATCGGTTACACGTGCACTTACCACTACCGACATACTTGCCGATGGCACCAGCGACATCATCATAGATGCCGACGATTACCCCGCCACCATCAATGTGGTATGCAGCGATGGCAACTCTTTTGTCCTCACCAAAGGAGCTAATCAGTGCAGTACACACAACAGCTACTGGCAATATACCCCGTCTGCAATCTATAAGGATAAGGACATACAGCGAGACAACCTTACCTTCACCGCGACAGCAGCCATAGATACCGGAACAGGTACTGGCGACCTGCTGACCGGTACGGCAGACAAAGATTGCATCAAAGGCAACCATCTCCTCCTCACCCTTCGCCATACGCAGGTGCTTCTGCGCTTTGCATTCAAGGTGGTGGATAAGTATGATGCCATACGTCTCGTGAAGATAAAGTCCATGCAGTTGAACGGTACCCCCTGCACACTGGTGGATAACGTGCTGAGTACAGAGCGTCAGCTTATCGGTTACACCTACGTCAATCCCGAAGCTGCCACATATACCTTCAGGAGTACCTTCGACATCTACGACAAGCATGGCGTAACCCCCGAACATCTGGTCAAGGCGGATGTGACTGCCAGGAACACATTCTCGCTGGGCAAGCCCGGTTCAAGCATCGCAACACTCAGTGCCGGCAACTACTATGACCTCAATGTCACACTCCGCCCCGACAGTCTCGGAACCCTCAGTGATCACGACAACGGTCGTTTGACGATAGAATAAAAAGACCCTCTAAATCCCCCTTAAGGGGGACTTGTGAAAGATGGAAATACGAAATACAAACATATTCAGAATAATAACATTCCTCCTCATCCTGCTGATGGAGACGGGGAGCGTGTGGGCTGGTGTGGAAACGCAAAACGGCAAGCAGTATAATGTGGTGTATCTCAAAAGCGGAGCTTCTGGCAATGGTGATAGCAAGGACACACCTGTCGGTACATGGGCTAATGCCTACAAGAAGCTCACCAACTCGGGTAATCGCAACTACGACTGGGAGCATAATATCATCGTGATTGTGGGGGACATGCAGATCAACTACAAGGAGGGTGACACTAAGGATAAGGCAAACAAGCAAGGTACTCCTGCTACTATTACTGGCTTTTGGCCATGGGATGCTTCCGACAAAGCTACTATTACCCAGATTAAGAGTGGTGGTCAAGCCAAGATAAGCGGCACAACTAATAATATAGGAGCCGACGTTCGTTTCAGGAACCTGCGCATACAGGGTGATGGAGGTGCACAGGATCGTATGAGTTTGAGACTGCACAGTACTTTGTTTGATGAAGGACTTGTGATGATGGGTTTTGCCAAGTTGGATACACAGTTTGGTATGATTGATGGTCGTAATGCTCCTGCCTTGCATATTCAGTTGTCTTTTGACCAACCTAATGGTAATCTGCGTCCTTCTGATGTGATATACAAAATGCCTGGAGATTCAGCGATGACAGTTACCTTTAAGTCCGGTCGTTATGGTCGTGTGGCTGTTTCCCGAACCCAAGGTACTAGTTCGTCGGTTGTTCCAACCAACTACATTCAAGGTACCCCAGAGCAACCGATTTTAGCCCATATCAACGTGGATATCCAGAATGGTAACGATAATACCCAGGGCTTTGCTGATGACTTTGGTATTCTGATGGGAGGTTCTTCACAAGGTATCGTGTGTGCCGATCTGCAGTTTGATATCAAGAGGGGCTCTATAGGTACTCTCGTTGCAGGAGCACAGGGAAATAATATCGCCAGCATTGAGGGTTGGAAGATTCCTCAAGGAACATTCGCTGGCAGATCAATCATCAATCTTGATAGCGATGACGTAACGATCCAGAACCTCTATGTAGGAACCCAGGGACGTACTCAGTCGACAGGCACGAACGGTACAGCGTATTTCTATGGTCAGGCAACCCTGAACATGCGAGGTGGTACTATTGAAAAGGGTGTGTTTGCCTCGGCTGCAGCCTTCTGTGGATTGGGTAATGATACCTACCATACTCCTGACTATGCCATTCCATATGTCAATGCCAATAATCAGTTTACCTTTGGTTCGTACGACAAAAACAAAACAATGGCAACCATCAAATCTTCATTTAACGGAAATGTGGATTTGAAAGAGACGGTGTTCACCATGAATATCTATGGAGGTACTATCAAAGGCGGTCTCTGCGGTGGTAGTCGTGGCTACGACAGTTATGTTAAAGCCCAATATGCTCCAGCGGGAGCTGGAAGTTTTTATGGCGATACCAACATTAATGTGTATGGCGGAACAATCTCCGGCGGAATATATGGTGGAGGATTAGGTGCAGCCAATTACTACGAAGATGGCACATATGGTAAAAAGGAAGGATTCCTGAAAGTAGCACAGGTGTTTGGAAACACTCATGTGAACATCTATGGTGGAAATATAACTGATGGAATCTATGGCGGTGGCAAGGGTGTTGCTGCTACAAGTAAGAACGATTACATAGATATCGCCAAGGTCTATGGCAACACCAACGTAGTCATCGACCCAAGAATGCCTGATGATTTCGCTACTCCCAATCCCGATTGGACATACACCGGCAATATATATGGTGGTGGAGCACTTGGTTCTGTGGAAGGAAATACCAACGTGACTATTCTCGGTGGTATAATCCTCGGCGATGTATTCGGAGCCGGTGAAGG
>JAGHUS010000031.1 GCA_018064685.1 Bacteroidales bacterium
ATTAAAGTTTCCCACCTTTTGGCATTTGCCAGTAAATTACTTAAAATGAGCAATGAATAATGAAGGTCGAAGAGCTCGACGAAGTCAATAATGAACAATGTATAATGCGATTAATGAGAGGCTGGCGCAGTGATATGTTCGAGGACGCATATTGTTGCTCATTACTCATTACTCATTGTTAATTATTAATTGCCCATTAATTACATTATTGTTCAAGGGTGGGAACTTTAGTTATTCATTGCTCATTATAAGCAATTATTCAAGTGTGGGGTCTTTTCTTCCAACTGATAGATTTCTTCTTCAGAATACTCTATATATAATAAGAGGTGCGGGGAGCGTACCTCGGAACGAGTATTAATAACCCTAAAAATGAGAATTATGAAGAAGATTGCAAGTTCTGTGAAACAGATTCTGTGTGTCGCGGTAATCGGTCTTTGTGCGCTGTGCGGCAAGGCTCTGCGCAAAGCTAAGGCGGCAACGCATGCACTGGAACACGTGGTGGCTCCGGCAGGAAAGGAGCTGAAGGTAGGTGGCGGGAAACTGATGCACTTTAGTGAGTGGAAACAGAAAATGGAACCGGTGCTGGAGGTTGGCAAGGAGTTGAAGCATTGCGACCACCTGGTCTTTCAAGTAGTGAAAAATAAACTTGACGAGAAGCGCCGTAACAGCGGATTTACATCCGTTCGCTTTGCACCGAATCGCTTCAAGAAGACGAACTTCACATCCGTACAGCTTCAGTAGAGCGGTCGTGTGAAGGCGAGCGTCTCACCCGCGTCTCTCTGCCTTCACGCCGTATCTCGCAGCCATGTCTGTGATCATCCTTTCCATCTCTTCTCGTACGGCAGCGGGCTTCAGTATCTCGATGTTGCTGCCGTGCGAGAGGATTTCGAGCAGGAAGTCGAAGGTGGGGTGCAGCTCGACGGTGAAGTCGATGTACTGCGGCTCTCTCGATGGGGCGGGCAGTTCGCACTGCGTGTGGTGCAGTGGCAGTGTGCGCAGGTAGTTCCACTCGCCGTTGTAGGTGCGCAGTGTGATGCGTTTGTGCTCCTCGCCCTTGCGGCCTTGAAACACGCCGTACAGATGTGCAAAATGCTCTTCGCTGTTGAAATCTCTGGGAAACTCGAACTGTGTGGTGGTGGCTGTGGCCGACAGCATACGGTCGAAGGCATAGATGGCCAGGTAGTCGCGCCCCAGGCGATGAGCCAGCAGATACCAACGCTGGTGGAAGAGTTTGATGCAATAGGGTTCGACGTCAGCCTCGTACGGTTCGTCGTCCACAAACTTCTGATACGTTATGTGCAGCAGCACGTTGCGCTGCATGGCCTGTGTTATCTCCATCAGCAGGTGGTTGCCCTCGGGAGCCTCCTCCAGCATGATGCGTTTCTGCAGTGACTTACGTTCCTTTACGATGTTGGCGATGCTCAGTGTGCTCAGCATCCATCCGTTCAGTGCCCGCTCGTGTTCGGTGTGTCTTTTCGAGATGCTGTAGCGGCAGTTGCGTCCCTTCGAACTGGGCTCTATGCGTATGCCCAGCATCTCATCTATGGCGTCGACGTATCGGCGGAAGGTGTTGCGGTGGAAGGTCACACCCCCGCTCAGTTCGCTTTCCAGCCATTTCTCGTTTATCTGTTCCAAGGTCAGTCCGTTATGCCTTCTTATCAGATCCACGAGCCAGAGGTACGTGTGGTATATCTTGGGGTAGGGGTGTAGCATTAGCTGGTCGTTTAGTCGTTGATGATTAGTGAAAAGTGAATAATGCTTAATCTTTTTAATACTTTTAATACTAAAATTGACAGCACGATGTGTGTCTCATCCAACGTATTAAATAATTATCAGTATTAGGTATTATTCACTTTTCACTTTTCACTTTTCACTATTCACTAGAATTTAGACTCTTGTAGTGCGAGGTGGAGATGACTGTCCGTTCTTCGTCCAGCACCTCGACATGTTTGTTACCCTCTTCGTCCACCTCGATGTTGTAGTCCAGCTTCTTGGGCAGTATGGGACGAGTGGTGCGCAGTTGTGCGCGTATCAGGTTCTCCTCGACCATGAGTTGGAATACGATGGGCGAACGCAGTGTGTTGCGCAGTCTCAGGTCCTTGAAGCCGTAGAACACCGTGGCGTCGGTGCCCAGCGGTGCGAAGCGCGTCTCGTCGTTATAGAGGTCCACCGAGTGGTTGAAGCGCTCCACCACATCCAGTCCGGCCTGCAGGGCCAGATGGTGTATGATGCCCGAAGCCTGACACAGTCCGCCGCCCACGTCGATGCTCAGCACGCCGGCGTGTATGCTGCGTCCCTCTTGAAATCGCTTTCGGTTGTTCGGGTTGCCCACGATGTGCCAGAACGAGAATATCTCGCCCGGCCGCACCACCACGGTGTTGATGCGGCTGGCAGCTTCGCGCAGGTTATGCTTCTTGCTCTCGAGCGTGGCGCTGGGTTTGAACGGTTGTGTCAGTTCCAGTGCGTGGCTGTAGCTCTTCTTCTCTCCCGGTTCGAGGTGTGTTTTTGCAAATGGTGTGCTGCGCAGGATGTCCATCACCTTGACATAGAATCCGCGCAACTTAGCCTTCGTACTCTGTTTCATGCTACAAAAATACTAATTCATTGCCGAACGGCAAAATATAAGTGCCATAAAAATACTCCATAATCGTTTTTTTTGTATCTTTGCCCAGCCAAAACAACATCTCGGGTGAGTGATAATAAAAGTCACTTGTCTGACCGTTAACAGAACAAATTTGATTATCTGAAACATAATGAAAAAACTCTTTGCCCTTCTTGTGAGCTGTGCCGCCACTCTTGGCCTGCGTGCCCAAAACCCCTTCCTGCCTCTGTGGGAATACATCCCCGATGGCGAACCCTATGTCTTCGAGGATCCCGACAAGCCGGGCGAGATGCGTGTGTATGTCTACGGTTCGCACGACTCGCTCATCGACGCCTACTGCGGACTGGAGCAGGTCGTGTGGTCGGCTCCCGTCAGCGACCTCACCCAGTGGCGCTACGACGGTGTCATCTTCGAGAATAAGCGCGACCGTGACGGGCATCTGCTCTCGGCCGACGGCAAGGGCGATCTGCTCTATGCTCCCGACGTGACGGTGCGCACCGAGTCCGACGGCACCAAGACCTACTACCTGTATCCCAACGTGCAGAACGGAGGGCGACAAGGACTGGTGGCCAAGTCGAAACGTCCCGACGGCCCCTTCGAAGTGGTGAACTGGAGCAAGACCAATGCCCAGGAGACCGACGGCGTGCTGCGTTTCGACCCTGCCGTCTTCATCGACGACGACGGACGCGTGTATGGCTACTGGGGCTTCGAACAGTCGTTCTGCGCCGAGCTCGATCCCGTCACCATGGCCACCGTAAAGCCTGGCACACAGGTTGTTACCGATATGGTGTCGCACTATAAGCAGCCTGGTGTGTTCCGCTTCTTCGAGGCATCGTCCATGCGTAAGATCGAGGATAAGTACGTCTTCATCTACAGCCGCTTCACCGAGGATGGCGAGTTCGGTCTGCCCACCAGCAACTACACCCTGGCCTACGCCTACAGCGACTCGCCCATGGGTCCCTTCACCTATGGTGGAACCATCATCGACGGTCGCGCCCGCAAGACCGACCCCGTGACGGGCAAGACCATCGTCACCGCTACGGCCGACGGCAACACCCACGGCAGCATCGTCAAGGTGGGCAACCAGTGGTGGGTGGTCTATCACCGCCAGTGCGGACTGGACGAGTACTCGCGTCAGGCCATGGCAGCGCCCATCACCGTCAAGGTGCAGAAGGGCAAGGGCGGAAAGGTCAGCATCAGCGAGGCTGAATATACGAGCGAGGGATTCCAGATTTCCGGTCTCAACCCCTTGCACCGCACAGCTGCCGGATGGGCATGCTACTACACGGGTCCCGAACCCGCCACACACGAGTGGCCTCACCACGGTTTCTCGGGCAGCTATCCGCAGCCCACTCGCGGACAACTGTTCCACGGCGGCTTGGGTATGTGCCCCGTCATCAACAACACAGCCGGTTCGGTGGTGGGTTATAAGTACTTCAATATCGACAAGTTGACCAAGGCGCTGAAGGAGGCACGCTCGAAGTCATCGTCATCCTTGTCGCTGCTTCTGCGTTACCTTCCCACCGACAGCAACGGTACCCTTCGCATCATGCTCGGCGCTCCCACCCAGATGGAGGGCGGCGTGGAGATAGGCCAGTACGCACTGAAGGCATCGGCTGCGCCACAAGCCACCGAGGCACGCATCCCCGTCACGCTGCCCAAGCTGCGAGGCAAGCAGGCCCTGTACTTCCTCTTCGACAGTCCCACCCGTGGCAAGTCGCTCTGCACACTCTACGACTTCATGTTCCAAGTTGATTAGTTTAGAGCTATCATTGCCTTTTTATTTGTACCCCATGACAAGATTTGAAACCACATGCACTGCTTGCACTAGCCTTGTATTGTGCAGAATTATATTGCGTTACAAGGTGCATGAGTCTTGCACTAGTCTTGCACTAGTCCTGCACTAATCTTGCACTAAATGTGGGGGTATTCTTGCTTTACACATGCACGATGTTTCTGCATCTCTGTGCGTACATTTCAAGATCTCCCTTGCACCTTTTATGCGGTACATGCAGCATGTACCGCAAGGTACACCGTGCATGTACCGCAGGGTACACCGTGCATGTACCGCAGGGTACACCGTGCGTGTACCGTACAGAAAGTGCCGGGGAAATGAAAAAATGCCGCCAGGCGAGTCGGGCAATTGTGCTGCACGATGTTAGCCTGCATTATTCATAGAGTAATTGTCAATTGTCAATTAATCTAAGATTATGAAT
>JAGHUS010000159.1 GCA_018064685.1 Bacteroidales bacterium
AAAGATTCGCTTCATAGTTCTTTGTTTTATATTTATACCTTGTTATATTTCAAGCAAAATTACAAAAAAAGCATGGAAACGAACAAAGAATATGAGAAAAAGTGATAAAAAAGACAGACACACAGTCCCTCTCTGTCGGCAAACCGACAGAGAGGGGATTTTCAGCAGCAATGCCTTTCCCTCCCTCCAGGGAGGGCGGGGGGGGAGAGTCCGGTATTTCTATACCATGGATCATGGGGTCTGCCCCCCTGATCCACATATACCCTACCACCCAAAGCGCAGACCCACGGTGAAGCTTTGGAACGAGGGACCGAAATCGGTGTCGAGGACGTTCATGGGCGAATAGCGGGCGTAGATACCCACATACTTGTACATGGCACTAGCGGTGAGGTTGACGGTGACGGGACTGAAATGCACACCCTTCGTGATGTCTTTGTACTTCTCGCCATCCAGTTCGTAGCGCGTCTTGATGGTGTTATACTTGTCCTTGGGCGACTTGAAGCAGAGTTCAGGACCAACCGCTACTCTCCAACCATGTTTCCACTTGTAGATATAGGTCAGGGGCATAGTGAGCATAAAGGAATGCAAGCGCGAGAAGCGTGGATTGGCATCGGCGGGATAGGGCTGCAGGGTGATCTGTCCGTTGGCCGACTGCACAAACTGGTTTCTGTCCGTCATGCGCCAGTTGCGCCACATCATGCCAAAACCGAGCGTCATCTTGTTGTGACGATTGAACTCGTAGCCCAAGGCGACGACATTGCTCCAGTCCACCTCAATGCTCTGCCCCATATTGGTGCTCATGCCGGTTGGTCGCCCCAACGTGGTGGTGAAGCCTACGCCCACACTTCCCAATACCTCGAGTGTGTAGGGAGAATGTCTCTCCGTATCCCCCTCACCCTTACCGAATTTCGTCTGTAGAAAACCGAGACTGAAATCGAAGCCGCCAGGATGGCGCTCCTCCACGTAGTTAGCCGAATCGCCCTTTTCGGTATTTATCTCTATCGTGGTCTTCTTCGTCACGGTGATTTTTTGTGCCATCGTGGCAGACAGCTGTGCCATCATCAGCAAGGTGCAAAGTGCTGCACGCAACATATTCATTTTCATAATGGTTGTGTATTTACTTCTTTTTAAACATTTTCTTCAGTTCCTTCATGCTGGCCTTGCCTTCGATGTAGACCAGCGTGATGTTTTTGCCTCCACGCGAAGCCTCATAGCACTGATAACAGAGGTAGCGCTCTAGTTTCTGTTGCTTGGGCAGATGCAGGATGAAATACGAAGCCTTGTCGTTGTCGCGACCGTACTCCATATCCTCGGCCAGCGTCTCCATGCCCACGTCCTTCGTCACCAGTTCGTATATCGACGTGTATTCCATATCCGTGACGTTCATCTTCACGCTGCGGAAGTACGACAGCCTGTATTGCTCCAGTGATTCGCCCTTGGCCAGTGTCTCCACCATACGGTTCTTGGGTATGATCTTACCCTCGAAGATGGCGTTGACATGCAGGTTCTTCTGTGCCACGGCCACGAGTAGCGGCATCGTGAGCAAGCCGATCAGTAAACATAGTCTTTTCATATTCTTTTATAGTTTGTTTCTATTGTCTCCGTTTTGGCCGTCGCCAAAAGGTGTTCAGTTTCCGAAAATATCCTCCAAGTCTTGTGCTACGACATCCGATCCGTTGCCCAGCACATCCGCCATCGTGCTCGCCATCATCTCCATCACCACGTCCTCGTCCGTCACCTTCTGCCCGTAGACGTACGCAACCACATCGGGTGTACTCTGACGGCTCCACACCAGCGGTACGGTGATGGCTATGGCCACGAGGCAGGCAGCTGCCGTCCATACCCATTTCAAGTACACCCGCCTGGTCTTAGCCTTCATGACTGGACGCCTTGACTCCATCATCTGGTCGTAAAGGGCCTCATCTGTGGTCAGCGTACCCAGCATCTCGGCAATGATCTTCCAATCCTCGGGAGCATCGGGTCGCGACACCTCCAGTGCCAACTGGCGTTCCTCCTCGGGCGTTGTCTCGCCTGCCAGATAGCGCTCTATGAGTTGTTCTGTTTCGTTGTAGGTCATTGTCTCATTCTTCTTTTAAGTTCTTCAAACACTTTCTTTCTCGCGGTAGACACCATGCTCTTCACCGATGGTTTAGGGATGTTCGTTTGTTGGGCAATCTCATCATTCGAAAGGCCGTCCAGTTGTCTCATCTCGAAGAGCCGTCGTTCGCTAGGGTTCAGGTGACTTATTGCCATATCTACTGCATTCTTCAGTTCGCTGGCCTCCAGCTCCTCTTGCGGTGTGGCCGACAGGTTCTTCTCGTAGCGTAACGTGTCGCCCTCGCTGGGCAGACTCTCGTTCTCGTGCCGCTTTCGCTTCCGCACCAGATCCATGCAGCAATGCTTCGCCACGCGAATGGCCAGTCCTGTATGCCGGCGGTCGGGTTCCATGCGTTCCCGCATCTTCCACAGCACGAGCAGACCCTCCTGCGCCACATCGTCGGCGTCCATCTCGTTGCCGAAGAAGTCGCGCCCGATGCGGAGCATCTCATCCCTCATTTCTGGGGCTATCTGTTCAAACTCTTGCTGTGTCATTCTTGTCGGTTTCTACAGTATAAGCGTAGCAAAATTACAAAAGTTAAGTTGAAAAAAGAAGAATTAATCACATTTTCGGTATTCCAGCCTCAAACAAATGTATTTTTGGTCTCTATTATATTCTTTGCTATTTTTGTGCTATTTTTGGTTTCCAATAAAACCGGGATGCTTTCGTGCAATCTTTGGAACTATCGCATGAACAGCGTATTAAGTGGCGTTTGTGAATTATTTGTGAACTACAAATGTCAATTGTGAATTATTTGTGAAGTATTTTTCTTGCAGATTTCGGGCAAAACCCCTACCTTTGCCATCGAAAAAAGCGTGGGAATTATGTGAAGTAGAAATATCAACCAATAAAAACATAATAAAAAAACCGGTTTTTTGAAGGGTTTTTCTTTGTTGATGTTTAATTTCTCTCGCACGAAAGCCACAAGTGCCACAAAACCAAATCTCAAGAAGAAAATGAAGAAACGCACACTCTCCCTGTTATTCTTTATTGTGTGTCTGCCCATGATGCTTTCGGCACAGCAGGCAACTATGGCTAAGGATTTTGTGATACACTCGGGAGCTCGAGTGAGGGTCTTTATGCCCAAGACGGAAAGACCCGTGGCACAGACGGCACTGGCGATGTTCGGAGAGGATGTGGGCAAGGTGCTCGGCGGCGAGGTGAAGACCGTCAAGTCGGCGGGCAAGGCTGACATCGTGCTGACTGTGGACAAGGCGTTGCCACGAGAGGGATTCCGCATCACGGTGAGGGATGGCAAACTGCACATTGCAGGAGCCGACGAGCACGGACTGGCATACGGACTGCTGGAACTATCGCGCAAGATGGGTGTGAGCCCGTGGGAATACTGGGCCGACTGCACACCACGACAGCTTGAGGAGTTCCGACTAAAGGAGGGAACGGACGAGCAGCAGAGCCCAGCCGTGGCCTACCGTGGCATCTTCATCAACGACGAGGACTGGGGACTCAATCCCTGGGCTACCCGACAGGAGCCCGAGGCGTGGACCATCAAGGAGGGGCGCATCAAGGGAGCCATCGGACCGAAGGTGAACGAGCGTATCTTCCAACTCATGCTTCGCCTCCGTGCCAACTACTACTGGCCTGCCATGCACGAGTGTTCGCAACCTTTCTTCACCATCGAGGGCAACCGCGAGATGGCGGCACGATACGGCATCTACATTGGCGGCTCGCACTGCGAACCGATGGCCACATCGCCTGCGGCTGAGTGGGCGATAAGCGGTGAGGGTGATTATAACTACGTCAGCAACAGTCAGGCTGTGAAGGACTTTTGGCAGAAGCGCCTCAACGAGGTGAAGGATCAGGAGATTGTCTACACACTGGGCATGAGAGGCGTGCACGATGGTTCGATGCAGGGTGTCAGGACGATGGACGAAAAGGTCAAGTACCTGCAACAAGTGATTGACGACCAGCGCACGATGCTTGCCGACACGCATCCGAAAGGAACGAACGTGCCACAGGTGTTCGTGCCCTACAAAGAAGTGCTTGATATCTACAAGGCTGGCCTCCGTGTGCCCGACGACGTGACACTGATGTGGACAGACGACAACTACGGCTACATACGACACTTCCCCGACTCCACAGAGCGAAGTCGCGAGGGAGGCAATGGTGTGTATTACCACGTCAGCTACTGGGGCCGGCCGCACGACTACCTATGGCTCAACTCCCTCTCACCCAAGTTGCTCGAACGGGAGATGGGCGAGGCATACGGGCGTGGCATACGCAAGATGTGGATTCTGAACGTGGGCGACATCAAACCGTCGGAATACCAGATAGAACTCTTCATGCAACTGGCATGGGATGGTCGCAGTTACGAATTCTCCCATCTGGAGCCAACGGGACGGATGTTTGGCGACAGCCCTGTGATGAGGCACATCCCCTTCCTGCGATACTTCGTGCGCAGAGAGTTCGGTATGGAGCACGAAGAGGAGATTATGGACGTGATGTACAGCTACTTCCGACTGTCCGAAGAGATGAAGCCCGAGCACATGGCTGGCACGCGAGTGGAGGAGAGCGACAAAGCCTACTGGAACACGGTACGCCCCATCCTGGGCGACTGGACCAAGGCGAGGATAGCGGAACGCGTGAAGGATTACCAAAACATATCGGACAAGGTAGAGACACTCTACCAGTCGATGCCCGCCGACCGAAAAGATGCCTTCTTCCAACTGGTCAAATATCCCGTACAGGCTGCCGCACAGATGAATTTCAAGTTCCTCTGTCCTGACCGTTGCGAGGCGGCCTTCGACAGCATTCAGTCGCTCACCTATATATATAATAAGGTGTGTGCCGGTGGCAAGTGGGACGGCATCATGGACGCCTCGCCCCGCCGTCTGCCCGTCTTCCAGCGTGTGACGCCCGACATGCTGCCCCAATATCCCGACTCCTCCGAATGGGAAGTCCTGGACTTCAACACCGTGTTCGACGGCAAGAAACCCTACGTCTTCACCACACCCCTCGGCACCGACTCCGTGACGTTGCGTGTGCATCTCCGTCCCACGCATCCCCGCAATGGCAAGCGCGTAGCCTTCCACCTCGTAGTCGACGACATCCGCACCCCCGACGTGGAGTACCAGACCTACGACCGTTCGGAGGAATGGAAGCAGAACGTCATCCGTGGCTATGCCGTGCGTGACGTCCGTGTGGCCGTGGACAGCACCCAGGTGCAGCACCGCATCTTCTTCGAGCGCACCACCCCAGATGCCATGCTCTACGACACGTTCAGCATTTACAAGAAGAAAGCTCCTTAACTCGCCGCTCCCATACAAAAACGTTAAATCTTGCACATTTTCAGCAATTCCTGCACATTATTGAAAATTAATTCGTACTTTTGCAGAAAATAGAATGTGAAGATGCCTGAAATAGTTAGATTTTATGGAATTGTGATAAAAATGTTCTTCAAGCCAAAAGAACATGAACCTTCGCACATCCATGCAATATATAATGAATATGTTGGTTTGTTCAACATCCGTACGTTTGAAATGTTCGAAGGCGACCTTCCCCAAAAGGCCCAAGAACTCGTTACAGAGTGGCTCGAGCAACATAAGGACGAACTTCAAGAAATGTGGGACAAACAAATAATAACTAAACTTCCACCATTATGATACCACGCATCAAAACCCTCGCTGCAATGGATGACTTCCTTCTTGCTGTTGAGTTCGATGACGGTCACAAAGTGATCTACGACGTAAAGGAAGACATTGAAACGCTGCCAACCTTCCGAGCACTTAAAGAGGTTTATGGATTGTTCCATCAAGTGCAGTTGGACAGCAGTCGCACCTGTGTCTATTGGAACGATGAGATAGATCTTGCCAGCGACTCCATCTACGAGTATGGAGTGGCGGCATAGCAGAAGAACTGCGAGTTTATGACTTATTCGATAATAGGAACAGGAGGAATAGGCGGCTATTATGGCGGCAGACTGGCACAGGCAGGACACGATGTGCATTTTCTGCTGCATAGCGACTATGAGTATGTGAGGGAACATGGATTGCGCGTGGACTCGGTGAATGGCGATTTCATGCTACCCTCGCCACAAGTCTATAACGATGCAGCCATGATGCCGCTGAGCGATGTGGTGCTGGTTTGCCTCAAGACCACCAACAACCATCTTCTGCCCACTCTGTTGCAGAGCGTGGCAGACGAACATACCATCGTCATCCTGATACAGAACGGCATTGGGGTGGAAGAGGACGTGCAGCGCC
Source organism: Bacteroidales bacterium (assembly GCA_018064685.1). Classification (GTDB taxonomy): domain Bacteria; phylum Bacteroidota; class Bacteroidia; order Bacteroidales; family Bacteroidaceae; genus Physcousia. The sequence goes on from JAGHUS010000159.1 coordinate 6,319, forward strand.
AGTTGCCCCATCTGCAACTGGTAGCGGGACTGGCCTTCATCTGCACAGCCAAGGTAGGAGCCGGACACATCAACCACCAATGCTACGGACAGATAAACCTGGCCAACTACTCGTGCAAAGACGAAAAGCGACTGCAACTGATTGCCGAGCAGTTCACCCAAGCGGGCATACCAGCTGCACAGGTGGAATACCACGAGGCTCGTTGGAAGAAGGCGGTGTGGAACATGCCTTTCAACGGCATGACCGTGGCGCTGAACACTCAGACCGACATCTTGCTGAAGCACCCCTCTACACGCCAGCTCATCCGAGAGCAGATGATGGAGATAGTACGCACAGCCAAGCAGTTGGGCGTAGCGGGAGTGGACGAGGCGTTCGTGGACAAGATGATAGACATGACCGACAACATGACACCCTACTCGCCCTCTATGAAACTGGACTTCGACTTCCACCGTCCCATGGAGATTCAGTACATCTACACCCGTCCGCTGCAGATAGCACGCCAAGCCGGTGTGCCCATGTACAAACTGGAGATGCTGGAGGCAGAGCTGAGGTTCCTGGAAGACGGGCGATCTCTCACATGATTTCCACAAGTGATATTTATTCTACAAGTATTTTCTCGAGGATGCGCTCAGTTTCCTCTGCTTCTGGATAGACGGAAAGTATCGTTCCATGCTCGTCAATGAGGAAGCCGCCCCCACCGGCATTGCTGATGCCATTCTTGAGCCAGACCTGATTCTTGTCGTTCAATTCAAGAAGACTGATCCAGGGATATCCGTCTTTTGCAAGGGCTTTAGCCATGTCTTCTTCGGCAGATTCACGTGCAATGCCTATCACCTGGAACCCTTTGTCTTTGTATTTTTCGAAAATGGGGATGAGTGCCTTGGCATGCTTCCGGCATGGGCCGCACCATGATGCCCAGAGGTCGATGTAGATGACCTTGCCTGTAAAGAGAGAAGACAGGGCCACTTGTTTGCCATCCGGATGGGTGACCTCGTAGTCGATGTATTTGTTGCCAGGAACGAGGTCCAACGATTTCAGGGCATCCTGGATACTCTTGTGGTAAGGATGGCCTTCATACTTTTTGCTATAAGTATTCTTATATGAACTAATGTGGTAAGGAGTGGATGGGGCTGTTTGTGCTCTGTGCGAGGAGAGTGAATTTTTCATTTCGAACAGACCATAGATGCATGGGTGTTTTTCCAACCACATCACGGTGGCAATGCGCCACTTCATATACAAAGCCTCGTAATCCTCTTCCAGTTGCTTACGGATGGCTGCATGTGGATTCTTACTGTCATCGGACAACAAATCATCTATGTAGGCGCGCCTCGCGTCAGCATCCAAACCCTCTACCTCTTTTTGGAGGATCGCATCCAGCGAGTCCCTCCTAGCATCGGCTGCATTAAACAAAGGGTTGTAGACAGCATCCAATTCATCGTTGAGCTGTTGTATCATCTTGGTTTCCTTGCCAGTGCCTTTTGTTATTGCCTTATCCTTATTTCCACCCATGGTGATGTGCACTTTCTGGTTTTCAGAGATGAAATAGGCAGGCGTCCAACTACCTTCTTCATACTGATTGTCTGCGATTAGCTCATAGTAACACATGTCGTCAGTTTTCAGGGTGTAGCTAAATTTCCCATCTATGACAGAAATGCTAATAACATTGCCTTGCGTTCGGATGTCTGCACCACTTTCTACAAGGTATAATTTTGTTGTTTTGGTATCGGTGGTCGTTCCTTTTATCTGGCAGGTTATGGATTGCTCCCTTCCACTTACTGTACAGATAACAAGGATGAGGTTTGTGATTACACGTTTCATTACTAATTCATAATGAGTAGATTATACTATGCGAAGTTTTTCGTTGCGAAGTTTTTCGCATGCAAAAATACACATTATTTTCATAAATGCCAAACTTTGGTGTGACAAAATGTTAGTGCACTACGTTTTTAGCCATAAAACATTAGGAAACTCAGCAATTGCTACACCTCAGTTCGATACTAGCATCGAGTAGTTGATGCCGTCGCATTGGATGGAGGTGCAGGTGGGGAGAGACGTCTCTCCCCCGCCCTCCCCGAGGAGAGAGGGTGCTACCGCGTTGGAGGCGGAGTGGTTGTGGGAGGTGTTTTTTGTCGCAGGACGATCCACATACTTAACCTTCTCAATAACCTTTTCCTTCTCAACGGTTTGGGTGAGGTAGAGGGTGTCGTGGACGGGATTGTCGAGGCGGATGGTGTCGGTAGCGTAGACGTACTGCACTTCGGGTGCGTTGTTTCCCATCAAAAGGGGTAATGACAGCCCAAAGATGACGCCGATGACGGCGGCCACGGGTGCGGCAATCCAGCCCCAGTAAGTGCGGCGAGTAGCCATGGGATTGTGGGGAACGTGCAGTTGTGCGTTCTCTTTTTTTGCTGTTCGCTGTGCGGATTCGTGGAGTATATCTTCAAAGTTTGCCATAGTTTTCGGCCCCTCTAACTCCCCGAGGGGAGGACTCTAAGCTGGGTGAGGGCATTGCGCCAGCCTAATTATGAATTATGAATTGTGAATTATGAATTGTCTAAGTCTTTTGGTTAGACGGTGCAAGCGAGACTTGACGGTGCCTTCGGGGATGCCGATGATAGAGGCTATCTGCGGCACGCTGAGGTCTTCCTCGAAGCGGAGGGAGAAGAGGAGGCGCTGGTCGGGTGGCAGCTTGGTGAGTTCGGCTTGCAGGATGCGGTCGAAGGTCTCACGGTCTATCTGCATGTCGAAGGTGTTGTCCTCAGCCTCCTGCTCGGTGTGCTTGACTTCCTGCTCGTAGGCTTGTTCGTAGGCGAGGTGGCGATAGCGGTTCTTGCAGAGGTTGTAGGCGATGCGGAAGAGCCAGGGGGAAAAGGAAGACTCTCCCCCCGCCCTCCCTTTAGGGAGGGAGCTTCTTTCTCTTATAGGGGCTCCTTCCAAGGAATAAAATGTAGAGTTTTTTTCTGCAACAAAATTATTGCGGTTGGCCCAGACGCGGAGGAAGGTGTCTTGCGTGAGGTCGGCTGCAAGAGCTTCGTCATGGTTCAGTTGGCGGAGGAAGAAGCCCATGAGGCGACGGGCATGACGACGATAGAGCTCATCGTAAGCCCTTTCGTCGTCCTTGCCGGAGACACGCTCCATCAACTGTTCGTCGGTGAGCGAACCTGTGGATTTGAAAAGTGAAATTATCATTTCGCCTCGCCGTTTGTCATACTTTTCTTCACGTTCTGCATGGATTCTTGCAGAAACTCCTTGTGCATATCGTTTTCAGGGTATCGCTCCAGGCACTTCTCCAAGATGTTGTACAAGCGATTTGCCTCGCTCTTGTCGCCTCTCTTCCAAAGCTTAGGTACGAGTTCGGCGAGCAGAGTTACATGGTTTATGTCGAGCATGTTGCTCGTCTTCCACTTGTTGGGATGCAGGTCGGGCTCAGCCAGATAGTCGAGGTGGTAGACCTCCTTCACGTTTTTCATCGCCACACCGAAGTTGTCGTACTGATGGTCGCTCCACTTCAGCAGGATCCCCTCGTTGTAGATGCTGTCCTTGTTGAGGTCGGCATGCGACAGTACATCGGTTGAGAAATACGCGGGTCGCTTGCTCTGGCGGATGAGGTACATCATCATATCGGCATAGAACTGCTTGCTCCAGTCGTTGCCACGCTGGTAGTAGTTGTTCCAGTCAACCACCATTGGCTCAATGCCCAGACGTTTGTACAGCGCGTCGCGGAACTTCTCGACATAGAGGAACGACAACGGGATGACGGTCACATCCGTCCGTTCGCCAAGGGCATCCTGCATCATCTTCATGGGTGCGGTGTTGGCGTCGCCATTGGCGAAGTAGATGGCACCTTGCTGCATGCTGTTCAGCATGTTCCAGTTGTAGCGAAGGATGCGATCGGGGTAGTGGCCACTCTCGTAGGTGCGCTTGTTCAGCTCAGGCAGCTGAGGGTTCTCCGGGTCGGTTACCCACAAGCGGCAAGCCAGGTAGTCGACATCCTCAGCGTTGGCATCCTCGGGCATCAGTTCGATGGCACGGAAGATGTTGTCGCCACGTCTGGCAGCTGAGTCGGTGGTCAGGCAGAAGCGCCCCTTGCAGAGGTTGAGTACATAGCTGTCGGGCAGCGTAGCCTCCATCTTGCGTATGACGTCGGCCGTCCCGGACTTGTCCTGGTCGTCGCCAAAGGCATCTGCAAACTGTTCATAATAATAGGTGGCGCGGAAGAGGTTGCGCCATGCCCACTGGTCCTTCGGGTTCTCGTCCACCTTCTTCTGCCAGGCCAGTGCCTGAGCGCCATACCACTCTGGCTCGTTCGGGTAACCGTTCTCCACGAACGACACGATGGTCTCTGCTCTCTCGGCACATTGCACGGGAGCCAGCTCCTTCTTTGTGGGTTCTGAACTCAGCCGGAACGTAACGGGCAGCTCCACCTCACTGTCCACCTTCTTGCCGTTCTTTGTGGCGGGTGTCCATTTCGCCAGCATCTTCACGCTCTTCACCACCTCATCCGACATGAGTTCGTGGGGCGAACTGACGATAGTCACCTTGCCGATACTTCCGTCCTTCCGTATTTGTACCTTCGCCACAACCGTGCCCTGGATGTCCTGTTCCATACATTCCTTCGGGTAACGTACGTTGCGGTAGATAGTACTCATAAGTGCGTCGTTGCCTTCGGGATACGATGCTTCGGTAATGTTGTTTTGTGCAAACCCCAGTGTGCAGCAAATAAGCGCAATGGCTATAATGATTGTCCTTTTCATTGTTGATTAGTCGTTTAGGAAATTAGTCGTTTGGTCGTTTAAGGGTGACGAAAATTAAAAAAATGGAGAAAATTTTCTTTCTTTTCTGAATTTTCGTTTAGGATTAGTCGTTTGGGTGAACTAGTCGTTTAGGACCGCACAGCTAATTGTGAATTGTGAATTATACATTATGAATTATGAATTGCTTGAGGCGCTCTCACTATTGCATACACATGAGTTTGCTAATCGTTCACAAAAATACAATGTTTTTTTATAAAGATCTTCACGAAATCAGTTTCTTTAACCTTTTACATGGCATTTTTTATTATTTTTTTTGTTATCACGCTTATCTTTCGTAACTTTGTGCAACTATATATCAGAAACAACATGAAATGTATTGCCTCAAGGAACGTAGCTTTCCTGCTTTTCGTCTTAGTATTGGCTTCTTCATGCCACCGCATGGAACTGCCTGCATATCATGTTGACGGTATGTTCTTTAGAACCCCACCACCAGAAAAGTCTATTTTCAAACTTGTAAAGTCCAACCAATTAAGCTCTCTTCGCGACCTTGAAGGGAATCTCGTTTGGGATATAGTCCCCGAAAAAGGAGCAAAAATACCAGAAGAAGCCATGGTATATCGGATTCCAGACAAGCGTGTAAAGAATAGAGAAGAGTTCTTGTACAATAAGATGGCATCGGAAGAAATCCATAAAATGCAAATGGCCTCCGCGCTGAATCTTGACCGTCCACGCACACTAAAAGTGGGAGAGTCCTTGCCTGGCGACTTCCAACTCTTGGATCTTGAGGAAACGGTATGGAACAAGGAGCGTCTGAAGGACAAGATTGTCGTCATCAATCTGTGGTTCAGCAGTTGCGGCCCATGCCTGAAGGAATTTCCGATCCTCTCACAATGGAAAGAGGAGCTTCCTGACGTAACCTTCCTTTCTGTAGACTTTGAAAAGAAAGAAATCGTATCGCGCATCGTCAAGGAAAGGAATTTTACCTGGATTCATCTTTATGACGACAATTATTTCTGCAAATACCTGGATGGCGAAGGGTTCCCTTTCTTCATTGTCCTGGACAAACAAGGTGTAATTCGCTATTTTGGAAACGGAGCCACAGATGCAGTTCGTGGCGAGGTGTTGAAGACCATCCAGACGTTGAGAAACGAGGACAATTAAATGCACGAACAGGCTTCTGTGATTTCACTGACAGAACATTTAGGGCAGCCTTATCACATATTATGATGTGAGGAAAAACGGGTGATAAGCTTCTTTTTGGTGGTTATTTCTTGCCGGTATCGGCAAAAAGCAGTACTTTTGTACGATTTTACAACTAAAAACTTGCCGATAAGAACTTAACATTGTGGTAAGTGCGGAAATCATATTGCCATCCGTAGCGCTGCAACCGTTTGTGCATCACTACTGGGTGTTGAAGACTGCTAACTTCAGCATGTCTAACATCATCATGCCTGATGGCTGTCTGCATTGGATGTTCCAGCGCAAGAAGTCTTTCGACGTGGATGGCATTTCGCAAGAGAGCATAAAGGCTTCGGTTACGGGATTCTACGACAGGGCATTGCGTGTGTGTTCCAATGACGACGTTGAGCTGATCACGGTATTCTTCCGTCCGTATGCGGCAGGCATCATCATGGACATGCCTTGCACGGAGTTGTCTTTCGACAACATCGATTTTGAGAATCTGGAGAGTATGGAGTTCAGAACGCTGAAACGTCATGTACTTGACGCAGACAGCACTGACGAGGGCATTGGCATGATAGAAGAGTTCATTCTGCGAAGACTCGTAAGAACGCAGGGTACTCACTATATGGACCGACTCCAGAAAGTCTTTGAGACGATGGCGTCCAACCCGGAGATGCGAGTCGATGAAATGGCGTCGGTGGCATGTCTCAGCGAACGGCAGTTCCGCCGAGTGTTTGTTGACAATGTAGGTATGACCCCCAAACAGGTGCAGCGCATCATGCGATTCCGCAATGCCACAAACAAAATCATGTTCTCCGGTCAGGAAAACCTTGACAAGGTGCTGTATATGAATGGTTATACTGACCACAGCCATTTCAATCATGAGTTTCACAATATCGTAGGTATTTCGCCGACAGAGTACATCGCCTCGCTCGAGACGGTTCGAAAACGAGGAGGATTGACTGTTTACCGCTCTTATCATGCTGCAAAATAGATGAATGTCCGATTTTTACAAGTCGGACATTTTTTTTTGCTTTACCTTTGCACTCGCAATGAAAAGAACAACAGAAAAAGAGTATATGAAAAGGTTTATAAAGATTGTATTCTATTGCCTGACCTTCGTGTTTGCGTTGTCAGCCAATGCACAGACAAAAGTGAAGGCAGAGAATCCCGAAGAGATAGAGCTCGTCAGCATCGTGTCGCATCTGGCACTTGTCAATGGCTATGACTGGGATGCAGAGGACGTGGGTGTGGATGACTATCTGGCAGAGGTGGACAGCACATTTGCCCCTTACAGGGAGCATCCCATCGTCCCATTCATCCGCAAGAAGCTTCTCAATAACGGTTTCAACTGGCATTTCCCCATGCATGTGGCGCTTCGCTTGCATATCAAGAATGGCAAGATAAAGTACGACAAGGATCTGGTGCCAGACTTCGACGACTACTATGACCGCATCAGTCGCGAGGACGAGAAGCAGTTCATCAAGCTTCTACAGAACTTCTACAACGTCAGCCATTTCCACGACTTCTTCGTACGGCACAAGGCACTCTATGCCGAATGCGAAACTGCCATGCAGCGCGTCATCGAACAGGTGGATTTCAGTTGGTACGACAGCTTTTTCGGACCTCGCGAGAACAGTACGTTTCACATCTACACCAACATCCTCGTTGGGCCTGCCAACTATGCCATTCATCAGAAGCGCAAGGACGGTGTGGAGATTATCAATGCCTTGATGGGGTGCTGCAATCGCAGCAAACAGGGAGATATCTACTACGACACATACAGCACCCTGCCCATCATCATTCACGAGTGCAACCACTCCTACTGCAACCCTCTCAACGAGGAATTCTGGTCGCAGTTGAGCGAGAAGATGGAAGCCTTCTTCGCACCCAACGCCAAGCATTATACCGATGAGGCCTATGGCAATGCGCAGTATGTGCTGAACGAGACTTTCGTAGAGGCAAGTGTCATGCGATACCTTATGACGCATCCTTTCGATTTCACCGAGAACACCAAGCGCTGGTTGAAGGTGCTCAAGGTCAGCGACGAACAATTGGAGGCAGCCCCAGACAAGGTGGCGTTGCTCAACGATGCCTACATCAAGCTTCTCACCAAGATAGACTACGAGGACAAGCGCTTCTATATGATTCACGATGTGATAGATGCACTCGGGGAACGCGAGCAGCATCGCGACCTCTACCCCACCATGCACGACTTCATGCCTCGCTACATCGAGGTGGTGAACGCGTATAAATCAAAATAATGACCACGGCATGCTTATCAGACTCATACCAGCTCTGCTTGGAGCTGCGGTTTATACATTATTTATATAAATAAACGACACATAATTGCTAATTAATAATATAAGTTTCGCTCAACTTAGTTGAGAGTTAAGTGTTTAGAGTGTAGAGTTGTTGAATAAGTTGAAAGTTAAAAAGTTAATCGCTGAGATAAAACTATATAAACTCTAAACTCTAAAACTACTCTAAACACTACACTCTAAACTCTAAACTAATA
>JAGHUS010000156.1 GCA_018064685.1 Bacteroidales bacterium
TAGTGGAAGACTAGTGGATGTGAAAAGGGGGTCTTCCACTAACAGAACATACAGTGTTACAGTGTGATAGACCGTATTAGTGGAAGAGTGCAGGTGAAAAACAATTAGACCTGTACACATGGAGCCAAAATGGGGGATTATTTTTGTTTCAATAACATCGTTTATGCCAACTGGTATATCATTGCCTTTACGTAAATATCCGTAAATGAAACCATAAATTGGACGTGAATACCTTTTTTCTCTGAACGTAACGAAGTATTTTCGTCCAATTCACGTTCCAATTCTCGGTAATTCAACGTTAAATCGCAAGTATTTGATAATTAACGCTTAAACAGTGCTGAAATGGTATGCTGATAGAGTGCTGTTAGTGCTGTTAGATTTTACCCTTTTTTTTGTAAGGAAGTCATCTGCGCATAAAAATTAGATAGACGTTCCATTTGTACAGGTTGAGTGTTTTTTGATTATAAAAATTATGATTACTTGCTTATTCCGTTCATTTTATTGCCAATAAGAAATAAATTTCTTATCTTTGCAGCAAAATGCAGAAAAGAAGTGCAATATGGCAACGAACGTAAAATATCCAATAGGCATACAGGACTTTGAGGGACTGCGCAAGGATGGTTACATCTATGTGGATAAGACCGGTATCATCAGGAAGCTTATTGAGGAGGGAAAATACTATTTCCTGAGTCGTCCACGACGATTCGGCAAGTCGCTTTTGCTCTCCACCATCCGAGCCTATTTCGAGGGTAAGCGTGAGCTGTTCAAAGGTCTTGCCATTGACACGGACGAGGAGAGCTGGGAGGCACATCCTGTGCTGCATCTTGACTTGAACTCGCAGAAGTATGACTCGAAGGAGAGCCTTGATGGGGTCCTGGATGACTTCCTGAGCAGAGAAGAAGCGAAATACGAGATCGTGAAAGACAACGATTACTTCGGTCTGCGCTTCTGCAACCTTATCCGTAAAGCCTATGAACAGACCGGTCAGCGTGTGGTCATTCTCATCGACGAATATGACAAGCCCATGCTGCAAGCCATCGGAAAGCCCGAGCTGCAGGACGCGTTCCGCAATACACTGAAGGGCTTCTATGGTGCATTGAAAACGATGGACGGCAGCATTCAGTTTGCCTTGCTTACTGGTGTGACGAAGTTTGGCAAGGTGAGCGTGTTCAGCGACCTGAACCATCTGGTCGATCTCTCGTTAGACGCTCGCTATTATAATATATGTGGCATTAGCGAAGAAGAGATACATCATTACTTCAAAGAGGGAGTGCAAGAACTGGCAGCCGCCAACGGCATGACGGAGGACGAATGCTATGCTCTGCTCAAGGAGCGCTACGATGGATATCATTTTGAGGAGAGCGCCCCCGGTATGTATAACCCCTTCAGCCTTTTGCAAACGCTCGTCAAACAAAAGTTCGGCAGCTATTGGTTCGAGACAGGCACACCCACCTACCTTGTTACTCTGCTGCAAATGCACGACTACAACCTCGAGTCGATGGCAGAGGTTGAGACCGATGCCGATGTGCTGAACTCCACCGACGGCGGCAGTACCGATCCTATTCCCGTCATCTATCAGAGCGGTTACCTCACCATAAAGGGCTATGACAAGGAGTTCGGGTTGTATAAGTTGGGATTCCCCAACAAGGAGGTAGAGGAAGGGTTCATGAAGTTCCTTGTTCCATTCTATACCAACATTCCTAAGTCGAGTTCGGCATTCGAAATCACGCAGTTTGTCAAGGACGTGCGAGCCGGTCGCACCGAGCAGTTCATCAAACGTCTCAGGTCTTTCTTTGCCGGTACACCTTACGAACTGGTCAAGGACCTGGAGAACCACTACCAGAACGTCCTTTTCATCATCGCACGCCTCATGGGCATCTACACCCGCACCGAGTATCACACCAGCGAGGGGCGCATCGATATGGTCATTCTTACCAAGGACTATTGCTACGTACTGGAGTTCAAGCTCAACGGTACGGCTGAGGAAGCACTTCAGCAGATACAGGACAAACACTACACGCTCCCCTTCGAGATGGATGGACAACACATTGTTCGCATTGGCATGAACTTCTCGAGCGAGACGCGCAACATCGACGGTGTGGCGATAGGGTGATAGATAGGGTGACAGCATACTTTATTCATAACAAGTGATAGATTCAGGTCTGTTCTGTACTCTTAGGACTTATAAACTGAAATTTAATAAATCGTAATGGAGAATAACGATATACAGCGTGAGGGGATGCTGAAGGTGGGCACGACGCTCGACAACGGCAAGTACCGCATCGACCAGTATCTGGCTTCGGGCGGTTTCGGCAATACCTATATGGCCACCAATATGGCTTTCGACGAGAAGGTAGCCATCAAGGAACTCTTCATAAAGGGTGTGTGCGGACGTAGCAACGATAGTCAGGACATCTCAGTGAGCCTGACGGAGAACAAGCAAACGTTTGCGGCTCAGCAGGAGAAGTTCCGCAAGGAGGCTCGCCGACTGCGCAAGTTGACAAACGCTCACATCGTGAAGGTGCAGGATCTCTTCGACGAGAACGGTACGTCGTACTATGTGATGGACTTCGTCGAAGGTGAGAGTCTGGCCACACGACTGAAACGTACCAAGACGCCAATGAGCGAGACGGAACTCATGCTCATCCTGCCGCAGGTGCTCGATGCGCTGGAGTGCGTACACAACCAGGGCATCTGGCATCTCGACCTCAAGCCCGCCAATATCATGATCGATGCTACAGGCAATGTGCAGCTTATCGACTTCGGCGCCAGCAAGCAGTTGCGCAACGCCGACGGCAACAGCATGTCCACCTCCTCGGCTATGGCCTATACGCCAGGCTATGCCTCGTCGGAACAGATGGAGCAGAACATGGAGAAGTTCGGTGCTTGGACCGACCTCTACTCGCTGGGTGCCACCATGTACAACCTGCTCACCCTGCAGCAGCCACCATCGCCATCCGACATCGACGAGGATGCCAAGGCTGCACTGAAACTGCCCAATGGACTGAGCAAGAAGACGGCAGAACTGATATTCTGGCTGATGAAGCCCAATCGCAAGATGCGTCCGCAGAGCGTGGCCGACGTCAAGCAGTTCCTGCTGGAGGTGCACGACGAGAAGAAGCCCGCAACTACACCCGCTAAGCCCAAGACGGATGATGATACTGTGCTGAAACGCAAGCCGAAGCCTGTCACTGAGGACACGAAGCCGAAACCAACCTCTGACAACGGTAAAGGTATGATAAAGAATGTCATCATCGGTGTAGTGGCATTGGCCTGCGTGGGTGGTGGCATTGTGGCATTCCGTAGCTGCAAGAGTCAGGCGGGGGCGAATGGAACTGACTCGTTGACACTAGGAATAGACTCTGTGAGTGCACTACCCGTTGAGATGAGAGCGGAGAACCTGGAAGTGAAGGTGAATAAAGGACCGGAAAATATGCGTAGATATACCTATACAGGTGTAATAGCACTGCCCGACAGTCTGCCAATGGGCAAGGGAACGGCCAGTTTTGATGCTTATAATGGCATCCCTGCAGCCACCTACGAGGGTGAGTTTGTTCATGGCATCTGCGAGGATAATACAGGAACGGCCACGATGACGTATGATTCGGGCGATAAGTTTGTGGGTACGTTCAAGGGCGGTTATCGTACCGAAGGTCGATACACCCTGTCCGACGGCAGCTACTTCGAGGGTACGTTCAAGAATGGCGACGTGTTTAATGGTAAGTGGTATACTGCCGACGGCCAGGTAGATGGAACGGTGGTGAATGGCAAAGAATCGTAGTAGATGTTGCAGATTGGATACTTTCTGCCAAATTGAAGAAGAACCAATATAGTTAATGATTGGACTGCCTAGTTGTGCGGTCCAATCATTTTTTCCATCCATATCATGTCGAACCATTGTCCGAACTTATATCCGCATAGATGGAAGTGTGCTGCCTTTTTGTAGCCTAGACGTGTGTGGAAGTCTGGGCTTTGGTGGGTGAGGTATTCGTTGGGTTCGTCAATCCACGAAATGCATGCATTGACGTTCAGTATGCCCTGCGCCTTCAGCTTCTGCTCGAGTGCGTCGTATAGCATTCGTCCGATGCCTTGCCGCTGGCAGTCCATGCTGACGTAGATAGATGTCTCGACGCAGTGGTCGTAGGCGGCACGTGCCTTGAAAACTCCCGCATAGGCGTAGCCCACAATATCTCCGTTCTGCTCGGCTACCAGATAGGGGTATTTCGGCAGTGTGTGTTCAATCCTGGAACGGAACTCGTCGACCGATGGCACATCATACTCGAAGGTGATGGCTGTCTGTTCGATATAGGGTGCATAGATGCTGAGCAATGCTTCGGCGTCGGCAGGTGTTGCGGTTCGTATTGTTGTCATGACAAATATTTGATATTAGTTTAGAGTTTAGAGTGTAGTGTTTAGAGTAGTTTTAGAGTTTAGAGTTTATATAGTTTTATCTCAGCGATTAACTTTTTAACTTTCAACTTATTC
>JAGHUS010000053.1 GCA_018064685.1 Bacteroidales bacterium
TTTGTGCCATTTTTGTGCTATTTTTGGTTTCAAACTTATGTATTCAACCACTTTATTACTCCATCTTTTCGGACGAACCATTTTTACCGGACAACAATAATTGAAAACTATAAACTAAGAAAGCCCACAAGCAGATTGGTACAACCAGCTTGTCGGCTTCTTGTTTTATTATAAGAGCAGTAATTTCTGTTTTATTTAATCATCACTAAAGAACTTGTTAATTCATCTTCACTCAATTAGAAACAGTCGTTTCTGAAACTTGCTTTCTGCTCTTTGGCACGTCCTTGTAGAGCTCTGCCATTGCCTCGAAGGCTGAACGCTGAGTGTCGGTCATCTCTATCATGCCATGACCAACCTCCTGATACCATCTGCGGAGAGAACACTCGTACGCATCGCCACCGGGGAACGGATAGTGATGATTGGCATCAACGAAGGCTCGGAACTGCTTAAGGCCGTCTTCAAAGGAGTCGCACTTGAGGGTCTGGACCTCATTGCCATTGGCGTCATATTCAATGCGCTGAGGTATCGTCACCGTCTGACAATCAGCAGAAACCGTTACCTTATAGGCCTCAGCGACGATCTCGGCAAAGCGCTTCACTACCTTCTCTCGGTTAGGGGTGGAGAGGGAAACGTATTTTGTCATCGGCACTGTAGAATCATGCCGGAAGTTGTAGTAGCAATCCTTGTTCACGCTGTCGCAAGCCGCACGCCATTTCATGCACTCCAGTATGTCGAGGTCTATCTTGTACTCTACACCTTGGATGGTGACATAGTCGCGAGGAGCCCTGGGCTTCTTTTCGGGGGCGGGCATAGTTGATGGGAAGATGTCAGCACCCGCCTTCGGGGGGAAACTGTCGAAGGTGACAACCTCCACCTTGCTCCAGGCTTCGTTCTCGTCAGTCGAAAGACCTTTGTACTCGCGTATTGCCTTTACAAACGTCACGCCGAACTGCTCCCGCTTGTGCGTACCGATGCCCGAAACATTGCTGATAGCTGTTACGGTTTCTGGTTTGGCCGTGGCGAGCTCGTGCAAAGTACGATCGCTGAACACCACGTAGGGTGGCACGCCCAACTCTCCAGCTACCTTCATGCGCAGCTGTCGAAGCGTCTCGAACAGTACCATATCTTCCGGTCCGTTGGTTGTCAGTATATCAGCCATTGCCATTTCGCGAATCTTTTGTTTGCGAGCCTTCACAGAGAAGTCTTCGCGCTGGATGACAACCAGTTCCGCCTTCTTCTTACCATACAGTACGTCCTTACCCTGCTGGGTGACCTTCAGGTGAGAATTGTCTTTATAGTCAATCTCGATGTATCCAAGTTGCAGCATCTGCAAGAGGTATTCTTGCCAGTCGCGCATGGAGATGTCATGCCCTACGCCAAAGGTCTTCAAATTGTAATATCCTTTGTCCACCACCTCCAGCGTCTTCATGCCTCGCAGTATGTCGATGGTCATGTGGAAACCTGCCGACTCGTTCGTTCTGCTGATGGCTGATAGCGCCTTCTGGACGTTGATGGTGCCATCGAAGCGTTGGGGAGGATTCTTGCAGACGTCGCAGTTGCTGCAGTCGTGGTCCATCTCTTCGCCGAAATAGTTGAGCAAGATGCGTCTTCTGCACACCTGGCTCTCGGCATACTCCTGCATACGGTCAAGCTTCTCGTTGTTGATGTCCCTCTGTCCGCTCTCATCAGCAAAATTGCGAAGAGTGATGATGTCGCCCACATTATAAAAGAGTACTGTCTCACAAGGCAATCCATCGCGACCACCGCGGCCAATCTCCTGGTAATAGTTCTCGATGGACTTCGGCAGATTATAGTGCACGACAAAGCGCACGTTGCTCTTGTCGATACCCATACCGAAGGCTATCGTGGCACACACCACCTGTATGCGGTCGCCCGCGAAGTCCTCCTGCACGCTGTCCCTCTCTTGTGGGCTCATGCCAGCATGATAGGCTCGGGCATTGATGCCTTTTGAACGAAGATCATCGGCCACCTTCTCGGTGGTTTTCCTACTCAAGCAATAAATGATGCCAGATTCGTTGGGATGACGGGCTATCAAAGTCAAAAGGAACCTAAGCTTGTCCTTGGCTGCATAACCTCTTCTTACGTCGAGCGACAAGTTAGGACGGTCGAAACTGCTGACAAAGACCTTGGCCTCTCCCGTCTCATCAGCTTGAAGGCGCATCTGCTCAATGATGTCGTTCTTCGTAATCTTATCGGCTGTGGCGGTGAAGGCGGCAATAGGCACATCGGGAAACTCCTCACGCAACTGCCCCAACTGGGTATATTCCGGACGGAAGTCGTGCCCCCATTGCGAGATACAATGTGCCTCGTCTATGGCAAAAAGGCTGACCTTCGTCTGCTTCAAAAGATAGTCTTTCTCTAGCAGTAACTTCTCTGGTGAGATATAGAGCAGCTTGAGTTTGCCTTGAAGCACTTGCTCGCGAATGACGCGATTCTCCGCTTCCGAGTAATTGCTGTTCAATGCTGCTGCCGCAATGCCGTTGGCGCGCAGAGCCTCTACCTGATCCTTCATCAATGAGATGAGAGGCGAGACAACAATGGCCGTTCCATCCATCATCAGAGCCGGAATCTGGAAACAGATACTCTTGCCACCACCCGTTGGCATCAGCACAAGGCAGTCCTTCTTCTGTAGGATGTGCGTGATGATTTCTTCTTGCAAAGGACGAAACGCATCATAACCGAAATATGACTTGAGATAGGTTTTCATTGTCGTCTTGATTTAATATTTGCGGGTACCTTTTTTATTCTTTCCATACCCATAATCCTCCTCAGATTCTGCCGCCATCATGTAATCGTCATCCCCCTCGTTCAACAAATAATATATAGGTTTCTTCTGCTGAAATGGAGCCGTTCGCGACACCCTCTGTCGTTCAGCCAAGGGATTATCCTCTACCTTATTATTATTTATAAAAGCATCAAGCAAGTCCATCCTTTCCAGTGCTCTGAGCACCTGGATGATGCTCTGCATAGAAGTGTTGTGCCCCGTCTCCATCTGACTGATGGAAAACATCGAGAGGCCAGCTTTTTCTGACAGTTCCTTCTGCTTTACATTTTGCTCCAAACGAATCTCCTTCAATTTTGCTCCTACTCTTTGCAGCATTTCCTCATCGCTTATTTCCTCGTAATTCATACACCTTAATATTTGTTTTATCTAATTTTATGCTGCAAAATTACATGTTTATATTAGATATACCAAATATTAATCGCATTTTTAACATTATTTAAAGACTGCTCACAATAAACTATATCTTGCAAACCACCAATTCATTTTGTGCTAGAAAGCATTGACAGTCAACCTTCCATATTCAGCTTCGCTAAAATCAGAATATTTCATATATTAAAGTTGTTATAGTGTTGCATCCGCTTCCTTGTGTATGCAGATAACTTCTCTTGGTTTAACGGTTTTGATTACTTTCTCAATTGTCTGGCGGTCAGCATGACCAGAGGTGTGTATGTCCACTACATTGTGGAACATTTCGCGGAACTGCTTGTACTTCGGATTGACCTTTATCTGCTCAGGATCTTTGTAATAACCATCCCATGATGAATAGACGAGAAGTGTTTCTTCCTGTGGCAGTTTATCAAGTAATCCCTTGACGCGCTCCATCTGTGACGTACCAACTATCATTGTCATACCAGTCTGCCTTAGCTTCTTCAGCATACGTTCGTTGTAGAACAATGGCTCAAAAGAGAACAAACCTTTTGATAGCTTTGATTCGCGCTCCGTAAAGTACGCCATTGTCTTCTTCATAAACAAAGACCAGATACAAAGGGATTGGAAACAAAATACAATTAGGCACAAAATACTATTATTTATTCTGGATTATTCACAGACATAAAAAAAGAGAATGTTTTCTTGCGCGATGAAATACTATCGGCACAGCCCATCATGACAAGAATCGAAAACCACGTATCTCACCGTGATCTGTACAATATGTGGCGTGAGTTCGTTCATCAGATCCTCCACACCTATAAAGTGTTTGAAAACCACATGCACTACTTGCAC
>JAGHUS010000181.1 GCA_018064685.1 Bacteroidales bacterium
AACTTGCGACGGTCGCATTTGTGAGAGTGGAATCCCGGCAGAAAAAGAAAAAAGCAGAACCGAAGTTCTGCTCTTTTCTAGGTCGGGATGACAAGACTCGAACTTGCGACCTCGCGCCCCCCAGACGTGTGCGCTACCAACTGCGCTACATCCCGTTCCTTGTTTGCGAGTGCAAAGTTAGGTGTTTTTTTTGGAACGACCAAATTTTTTTTGTACTTTTGTACCGAAAATCGTTAAAAATAGTGTTTATGACGTCTCTAAACCTAAAAAAACGCCTTTTTCGGGCTTCTGAGATACACTTGCCGGCTAGTAAAAGCATCAGCAATCGTGCTCTTATCATCAATGCCCTGAGCGGAGCGGGAGTCGTGCCGCAGAATGTGTCGGACTGTGATGATACACGTGTCATGGTGCGTGCTCTGACGGGAAATAATACGCGGAACAGCGAGGGCAAGGAGGTGATTGACATCATGGCTGCCGGTACGGCTATGCGTTTCCTGACGGCCTATCTCAGTGTCACTCCTGTTGTGCAGAATGGAGCAGTGCAGGATCGTATCATCACCGGTACGGAACGCATGCAGCACCGTCCTATTGCCATTCTGGTCGATGCCCTGCGCGTGCTGGGCGCCGACATCGAGTATGTCAACGAGGAGGGGTACCCACCCCTTCGCATCACCGGCAAGACGCTGAAAGGAGGCGAGGTGACGCTGGCGGGCAATGTGAGCAGTCAGTATATCAGCGCCATGCTCATGGTGGGTCCTATCTTGCAGGAAGGCTTGACGTTGCATCTCGAGGGAGGCATCGTGAGTCGTCCGTACATCGACATGACTCTGGGCATTATGCGTACCTTTGGTGCAGAGGCCAGGTTCGAGGGCAATACCATTCGTGTCGAACCGACGGGCTACAAGGCAGTACCATATTATATAGAGAATGACTGGAGTGCTTCGTCCTATTGGTTCGAGATGGTGGCTCTGACACCCGGAAGCGAGATCCGTCTGCCAGGACTCTTTGTGCAGAGTCTGCAGGGCGACCAGGGCGTGAAGGACATCTTCGAGCAGTTGGGTGTTGAGGCACTTCCCGTGTCATCGCCATCGGCTGGCGAGGGTGCGTCTGTGCCTTGTGACGAGAAGAGCGGACAGCAGACAGACGGTTTTGTGTTGCGCCATACCGGCAAGGTGGCAGAACGCCTGGATATTGACATGCTGCGTGTGCCCGACCTGGCACAGACCGTTGTGGTGACATGCTGCATGCTGGGTGTGCCATTCCGCATCACGGGTTTGCAGAGCTTGAAAATCAAGGAGACAGACCGCATTGCCGCCCTTCGCACGGAGCTGGGCAAGCTAGGCTTTGTGGTGGGCGAGGAGAATGACAGCGTGCTGTTCTGGGACGGCGAACGTTGCGAGGTGGCAGCAGATGCCTCCATCGATACCTACGAGGACCATCGTATGGCTATGGCCTTTGCTCCCTGTTGCCAGGTGTTGGGCGAGATAGTCATCAATAATCCGCAAGTGGTAAGCAAGTCGTACCCCAAGTTCTGGGAAGACTTTGACCTCCCAATCGCGTAACCTTCCAATCTCCCAACCTATGTTGCTATATTCAATACATCCTATTCCCGTCATGGTGCTCGACATTGCCGCAGGCACCTTGGCAGTAATTGTCGTTGTGGCTTTGCTCGTGCTAGGTGCGATAGCCGCCTTTGTCACTTGGCTGCATAACAAGAAGCAGGAAAAGCGGTTGGAGAATGGGGAGATAGAGGAGCTGGAACCAGAGGTTAATCCGGTGGACATGGAGTGTTGCGGACAGCATGAGGTGTGCGAGAAGGACAGTCTGTTGGCAGCCATCAGCAAGAATGTGGAATACTACAATGATGAGGAACTGGATCGTTTTCGCGGTCGTCAGGGCGATGAGTACAGCGAGGAGGAGTGTGATGAGTTTCGCGACATCCTCTACACCATGCGCGATGACGAGGTGGCAGGCTGGGTTCGCAGTCTTCAGCTTCGCTATGTCAATCTGCCCGATGAAATAAAAGACGAAGTGTTTCTGATTATTGGCGAAAGAAGGCAATAAATCGCGCGCACGTTCGTTATAATAATAATATAAGTTTCGCAAGCTCAACTTAGTTGAGAGTTAAGTGTTTAGAGTGTAGAGTTGTTGAATAAGTTGAAAGTTAAAAAGTTAATCGCTGAGATAAAA
>JAGHUS010000177.1 GCA_018064685.1 Bacteroidales bacterium
ACCTTGTAACGCAATATAATTCTGCACAATACAAGGCTAGTGCAAGCAGTGCATGTGGTTTTCAAATCTTGTCATGGGGTACAAATAAAAAGGCAATGATAAATTCACCTTCTGCAGGTTCTTCCGAGTCAATCTCTTGTGCCCACGCATTACCCCCCCCAAGCACGAAGAGGCATAACATGGTAAGCCATGTTTTAAAAGTTTTTTTGGTTCTTCCGGGAGATGGAGGGATGGCTTCTTTCTGTCACAGGTAAAGGAGGAATTCATGAGACTACATTAAGATTCTGTTACAAAAGGAGTTGTAACATAAACAAAACATGGATGCAACATCTTTGAAATAAGCTGACCGTACCTTTGCAGCGTCATTCCGAGAGAGAACCATAGCCTCGGGATGACGCTGATTTTATGAAGAAGGTTATTTGCACCCTACTGATGGAAGATGCCGACGTCATCGAGATGCCCAGAAACATCTCTGGCGACTCGGACGACGTAAATGAATGGGATATCGATGACGAATGGGAGGAGGACGACGATGATGACTAGTGTGTGAAAGAAGAAATATCAACCAATAAAAAAACCTAAAAAAAACAAGGGAATAATATATACAAGTTTCGCATGTTGCCTATCGGCAAGAAATCTTAGCCCTGTCGGGGAAATATTAGGCCCTATCGGGGAAATATTAGTAAAGGAAATATTTCTAAAAAAAGAGATTTCCAGCGTAAGCAACAAGCTTTGTTGATATTTTATTATAAAAATAAGCGAAAAGGTACAAAAGGAAAAGCAATGGTGAAACTAACGAAAAAAAACTATGTGGAGCGCGACATATCGTGGATGCTCTTCAACCACCGCATTCTGGAGGAGGCCAGACGTGAGGATGTGCCGGTGCTGGAGCGCTTGTCGTTTCTGGGCATATACTCGAACAACCTGGACGAGTTCTTCAGGGTGAGGATGGCCAGTCTGGGACGTGTGGCGGCACTGGCGGACAGCCATGCACCGGAGGAGTTGAGGGTGGCGGCGGAGAATGCTGAGAAACAGCTGAGACTGATAAACAGGCTGAATGCCAAATATGCACAGGAATATGCCAAGGCCGTGGAGGACATGAACATGGCTCTGGCAGAGAAGGGCATTAGGGTGCTGCGCGATGACGAGCTGAATGACAGGCAGATAGAATGTGTGAGGCGCTTCTACAGAGAGAGGTTGATAGGCAGAATATCGCCCGTATGGTTTGAGAATCTGCACGACTTTGACAAGGAGGCGGACGACAACATCTACATGATTGCGAGGATGAAGAAGGTGGGGGCCAAGGCGCGCTATGCCTTATTCCCACTGCCCGTAAACAGTGCGGGGAGGTGGTTTGTGGTTAACGATGACGATGAGGTAAAGGAGGGAACGAATGTGATGTACCTGGACGATGTGGTGAGGGTGTGCCTGCCACTGGTGTTCCCGGGTGTGCAGTATGATGAGTTCAAGGCCTGGACGTTCAAGTTTACGCGCGATGCCGAGATGGACATCGACAACGATCTGCGCGAGGGTTTCATGCAGAAGATACAGAAGGGGGTGAAATCGAGAAGGATGGGATGCCCTGTGCGCATCGTCTATGACGCCAGTATGCCCAACGGCGCCCTGCGCAGAATAAAGTCGCTGCTGGCCGAAGGCGACAGGCTGGACACGGCGGTGGCAGGCGGCAGATACCAGAACCATCGCGACTTCATGTCGTTTCCCGATTGTGGGTGCGCCGGTCTAGCCTACCCCAAATGGAAGCCCATCATAAACAGTGAGTTGCACAATGCCGAGAGCATCTTCAAGGCTGTGCGCGAGAAGGACCGCATGCTGCATGTGCCATACCACAGCTTCGACGGATACATACGTCTGCTGAACGAGGCAGCCATCGACCCGAAGGTGAAGAGCGTGAAGACAACGCTGTACCGACTGGCCAAGGACTCGAAGGTGGTGAACGCACTGATATGTGCTGCACTGAACGGCAAGAAGGTGACGGTGATCATAGAGCTGCTGGCACGATTTGACGAGGCTAGCAACATCAGCTGGTCGAAGAAGATGCAGGAGGCGGGCATCGAGGTGGTGTTTGGAGTGGAGGGACTGAAGGTGCACAGCAAGATTACGCACATAGGATTCAAGACGGGACTGGACATTGCCGTGGTGTCGACGGGTAACTTCCACGAGGGTAATGCCTCGCGCTATACCGACGTGGTGCTGATGACGGCCAACCGCAACATAGTGCAGGATGTGGAACGTGTATTCCGCTTCATAGACAAGCCCTACTCGCCCACCAAGTTCAAGCAGCTGCTGGTGTCGCCCAACGAGATGAAGGGACGATTCATAGCACTGATAGACAAAGAGATAAAGAACAAGCTGGCGGGCAAGCCGGCATGGATAAAGATGAAGGTGAACCACATAACGGAGCCTATGATGGTGCAGAAGATATACGAGGCCGTGGAGGCTGGCGTGAAGGTGGAGGCTGTGGTGAGGGGTAACTGCTCGCTGGTGGACAACGAGGACTATGACGGAAGGCTGAAGATAGTGGGCATCATAGACCGCTATCTGGAACACTCACGCATCTTCATCTTTGCCAACGGCGGAGATCCGCTCTACTTCATCGGCTCGGCCGACTGGATGCCACGCAATCTGGACCAGCGCATTGAGGTGGTGACGCCGGTGTATGACGCTGAGGTGCAGCAGGAACTGCTGACCATAGTGGACTACGGACTGAACGACACGAAGCAGGGACGACTCATAGCGGGAAACCAAGATAACGACCTGATGTTCAGAAGCCAAGAGGCGCTGTATGAACATTATAGAAATGACTTAAAATTTTGAAAGATGAAAAAAGAGGTAACGGATGAGAGATTTAATCTGGCTGCCATCGACATTGGCTCGAATGCAGCACGCATACTGATAAAGCAGGTTGAAAGGGTGAAAACAAGCGACGGGATGTGTGCCTGGCGCATGAAGAAGTTGCAGTTTCTGCGCATCCCGCTGCGACTGGGCATCGACGTGTTCAGCATAGGAAAGATAAGCGACAAGAAGGAGGTGCAGCTGCTGCGCACCATGAAGGTGATGCGCCAACTGCTGATACTATACAACGTGCAGGACTATCGTGCGTGTGCCACGGCGGCCTTTCGCGATGCGAAGAATGGCAAGAGGATTCTTCGCCACATAGGCAAGGAGATAAAGATAGACGTTGACATCATAACCGGCGACGAGGAGGCACGCATACTGCGCGACTGCAACAAAGCCATGATGGGCAACCTGCTATACATGGACGTGGGCGGCGGCAGCACCGAACTGTCGCTGGTGTGCGAGGGACAGCTCATCGACAGCCGTTCATTCAACATCGGCACGCTGCGACTGCTATCGGGCAACGTATCGCAGACGGCATGGGAGGAGATGCGGAAGGCTGTGGGCGACTTCTGTCACGGATTTGACAACATACAGATTGTGGGGTCGGGCGGAAACATCAACAAGCTGTATCGACTCACCCCCAAACGCGAGAGGAAGATAGACCGGCTGGCGGTTGGCTCATTGCGCAAGTTGCACAGCAGCCTGTCGGCACTGAGTGTAGAGAAGCGCATGGAACAGTATGACATGCGCGAGGATCGTGCCGACGTGATAGTGCCTGCTGCCGAACTGTTTCTGATGGTGGCCGACGTGGCAAAGGCCGAGAACATCATCGTGCCCACCGTGGGACTGGCCGACGGCATCATCAACGAACTGGCAGAGAATTTAGAGTGTAGAGTGTAGAGTTTAGAGTAGTTAACGGGGATTTCAGTAAATAGTAAATAGATTGAATAATCCCCGTTAACTACTCTACGCTATTACCATTTCCAGGTCATGGTGTAATCCAAGTTTCCATGCACATCGTATCCCTCCATCTTGACAGGCATATTATCGCTGTTCAGCGTCCACTTGAAGGAATATGTATAAACGGATGAGGAATTGGGGTGTGTGCAGATATAGGAAAGGGGAAGATGGGTTGTGGCCTTGCCCAGAAGTCCTGCGATATAGGCCCAGCGCATCTCGTCGAGGTCAATGTCGAATGTGTCGTCGTGAAGCATGATGCAGCCCTTGTTGGGAAGAGCAGTCTTGACATCGCTGCCGGTATAGCGAATCTTGATGTCAGAACGATCGTTATCGTCATCGACAACAGTAACATCGGTGATGTCGTGATCGGCGTTGTAGGTGATGGTAGTAACCTCGTTATCGCCTTCCGAGCGTGTCATCTTGGTCATATATTTGTCGACATATTCGAATGTCCATGTATCATCATCGTCTTCAGGATCGCCGTATTCCTGCACGACACTGGCAACGAAGCCGTCCTTGTTGAGCACGCACTTCAGCTTGCTGTCTACCTGGCCGTCCTCCATAATGGTGATGATGACGTCGAACTGCTGGGGCGCACGTGTAGCATCGAGATACTCGAAAAGGATAGACTCGCCGTCTTCGTCGACAATCTTGGTTACTCGGCCCTTGTCGTCAACGACAATCTCCTTATAGTCAGAAGATACGCTGGGCAGACCCTCGGGAAACACATTCTTGGTGCCGATGACTTGAGTCTCGGTAGTACTGGGCTTGCCTGCGGGAGTCTCGTCATCGCTGCCGCAAGCCGAGAGGGTGAGCAGACTTGCTGCCACCATGGCTGAATAGAGATACTTTTTCATAAATTCATTTTTGTTAAACGTTACTTAGAGGCCGCAAAGTTAATGATTATTTACAAAGAAACAAAATTTAGGATGAAAAAAAGTCTTTCGGCATTTGGAGTGATGGC
Source organism: Bacteroidales bacterium (assembly GCA_018064685.1). Classification (GTDB taxonomy): domain Bacteria; phylum Bacteroidota; class Bacteroidia; order Bacteroidales; family Bacteroidaceae; genus Physcousia. The sequence continues at coordinate 4,784 of JAGHUS010000177.1, forward strand.
CAAGAACGGGTCTTCTTCAATTTGGCTGAATATAAGTCTGAAGGATGGAGAGCTCGGCAGTAGAGAAGAGACCACCCGTGATGTACTTCAGTCCGTACTCCTCCTGCTCCTCCTTGAGAGGCAGGATGCGGCAGACGAACTTCTCGATCTGACGGACGAAACCTATGAGCAACAGGGTGTTGAAGATGTTGCAAAGATATTAAGGATATGTTACAAACGTGTTACAATGGCGTTACGATATTGTTATAATACCTTCGATAACACTAATGAAACATGGTTGTAAACTCTCTGTAACACGCATTCACGACCTTTGCAGCGAATTAAAAACAATATATATTATGGACAAAGATATTATGGACAAAGAAAAAGCAGTAAAGATTCAGCGGTATTACAATCTGTTCCGCTTGGTGGTTATTCTCATGTTTGTAGGACTGTTGCTTTACCTTACTAAATAGAAGACCCTCTCCGCCGCCAAGGCGGCACCTCCCCCATAATGGGGAGGAGTTAGAATGGGAACAAGAAGTGAGAAAAACAAAAGGTCCATGAAATCCTGATAATACTACAAAGACCGTAAAAACCTGTAAACCAAATCTCATTATAACCGTAAGACCCAAAAAAGAAATCCCCTTATAACCGCAAAACCGCATAAACAATGAACACAATCTTCCTCGGAATAGTGATATTCCTCATCGTCCTTGCCGTCTTCGACCTTGTTGTAGGAGTGAGCAACGACGCAGTGAACTTCCTCAATTCGGCCATCGGAGCCAAGGTGGCAAAGTACAAAACCATCGTGCTGATAGCTGCCATCGGCGTCTTTGCCGGAGCCGCCATGAGCAACGGTATGATGGACGTGGCACGCCATGGCATCATGACGCCCGAGTACTTCTCGTTCTACGACGTGATGTGCGTCTTTCTGGCTGTGATGGTGACGGATGTGGTGCTGCTCGACATCTTCAACACTCTGGGCATGCCTACGTCTACCACCGTCAGCATGGTGTTCGAACTCCTGGGCGGTGCCTTTGCCATTGCCATCATCAAGATCATGAACGGCAGCACGGATGCCGACGGAGCCACGCTGACACTGGGCGATCTGCTCAACACCGAGAAGGCGCTGAGCGTCATACTGGGCATCTTCCTCAGCGTGGCCATCGCCTTCGTGCTGGGAACGCTGGTGCAATGGGTGGCACGAATGATATTCAGCTTCACCTATCGTGTGAACGGCACGACGACAAGCATCGAAAACATACAGAACTCCCGCTCGCACAACCTCTTCACATCGTCGCTCAAGATTGGCATCTTTGCCGGCATTGCGGTGACGAGTATCATCTGGTTCCTGCTCATCAACGGACTGAAGAACTCTACGCTCATGACGTCCGAGGTGAAAGAGATGATCAATGAAAACACCTGGCTCATACTGGGTTGTGGGGCGGGAGTCTTCTCGCTCATCATGACGGGGCTGAGCGCACTGAAGCTGCCCGTACTGAAGTTCGTAGTGCTGCTTGGCACCTTCGCCCTGGCCATGGCCTTTGCGGGCAACGACCTGGTGAACTTTGTGGGTGTGCCCTTGACGGGACTGGATGCCTACAACGACTATGTGGCCAACGGCACGGGCGACGCATCGGCCTTCACGATGAAGTCGCTGATGGAGACGGCTCACACCCCTACCCTATTCCTGGTGCTGGCAGGCGTGGTGATGGTGCTCTCGCTGGTGTTCTCGAAGAAGGCCAAGAACGTGGTGAAGACGAGCGTGGACCTGAGCCGTCAGGACGAGGGCGACGAGATGTTCGGCTCGAGCGGTGCGGCTCGCATACTGGTGCGCAATGCTCAGAAGATGGCGAACGGCATATCAAACATCACTCCGAAACGATGGGCCAAGTGGATTGACTCGCGCTTCAATGCCGACGCTGCCATACTGGCCGACGGTGCTTCGTTCGACCTCATCCGTGCTGCCCTCAACCTCGTACTGGCTGGTCTGCTCGTTGCCTTCGGCACCAGCATGAAGCTGCCTCTGTCTACCACCTACGTCACCTTCATGGTGGCCATGGGTACGTCGCTGGCCGACCGTGCCTGGAGTCGCGAGAGTGCTGTGTTCCGCATCACGGGTGTGCTGAGCGTCATCGGTGGCTGGTTCATCACGGCCGGAGCAGCCTTCATCATCTGCTACCTCATGTCTACGTGTATGTATCTGGGCTCGTTCGTAGCCATGGGCATAGCCATCGTGCTGGCCATCACGCTGCTTGTGCGTAGCAATCTGAAATACAGCAAGATGAAGGGCAACAAGAACGAGATGGACATTGTGTTCGGACAGCTGTGCAAATCGCACGACAAGGCCGAACGCTGGCAGCTGCTGAAGAGTCATATCAACATGGGCAATGCGGCTCAGCTGAAGTTTGTGAGTGAGTGTTTCCAGAGCATCACCGACGCTTTCTTCCAGGAGGAATACCGACAGCTGCGACATGCCACACACCGCATTGAGACGGCACGCAAGCAGCTGAAGCGACAGCGACGACGCGAGATTATTGGCCTGCGAAAGATCGAACCCATCGTGGCGGTGGAGAAGAACACTTGGTACTTCCTGGCCAACAACTCGGTGGAGCAGATGTTGTACTGTCTGAAACGTGTGAACGACCCATGCCGTGAGCACATCGGCAACAACTTCTCGCCAGTGACAAAGGAGCAGAACTATGCCTTCCTGCCCTTCCAGAAACAAGTGGTGGAGATAATCCAGAAGGCGGAGATAACAATAGGCTCGTCACAAGTGAACGAATACAAGATTCAAGGTCTGCGACAGGAGGCCGAGATGCTGCAGAAACGCTTGTCGGACTACCGCAAACAGGTCATCGACTCGATGCAGAAGCAGAACGTGAACATAGAATCGACAACGGTGTTCCTGAACATCATACAGGAAAGCGAGCAGATGCTGAGCGGACTGCGACACATGCTGCGTGGCATGGCCAATATGGAATAAAGGCTATAACAGCCAAAAAAGAACCTCGTATCTTGTATTAAAAAATGGGATCGAACGACATTTGTCCGATCCCATTTTTCATTATTAATTCAAGAGTATCGCAAGCAGCTCAACTTGTTCGGTTATACGGTTTTTAGGTAGATCGAAAGCCCTTTTCCGGTCATACGGATTATACAAGATATAGGTCATAAACCAAAAGAATACCCCTAATTTCCGTATAACCGTAAAACCCTAAAACCGTATAACCGCAAAACCGACAACCTACTTCGTCAACACCTTTCTACCCTTTTCCACCACGATGCCACGCTTACTGTTCTGGACCTTGCGTCCACCCAGATCGTAACGCTCATTGCTGCGCTGAGCATCGGCAGAGAGTGACTCGACGGGTGTGGGATTGAGGATGTGAAGCTTGGGTGAAGCGGGACACAATACGGTGGTCTTCACACTGCAGCCATTGTCCAGAGAGCGTAGCCGGAGGGTGTAGTCGCCAGTGGGAATGCTGAGGGGAATAGAGACGAAGTTGGAGAACTCGTCATAGTAGTAGAGCGAGGGCAGGTCGGTGAATTTTATCCACTGGCCCAACTCGTATTCGCGGCCATGTGCATCTACAACATAGGCATAAACCTTGGTCGACGTGATGGGGGTGAACGAACGGTTGGATAGATTATAGGCTGAAATAAGAATGTTATCGCCCACATTGACATTGTCGCCGTACAGCTTCACCTCGGTTGAAGCCAACTGGTTTGACTCGCTTGTAGCATATTTGGGACGCACGTTGCAGAGAATGTATACCTCCTCGCCATAGTTCGTCTCGTAGCCGCCGGTACCTGCCTCAGAGGGCTTCATATAGTCGATGAGGAAGTTGCCGTTGCTCATACCGTTCCATCCCCAGTTGACGTGATAATAGGGTACGCCGCCCTGATAGCTGTAACCGTCGATGACGAAGGCATGACCCATATTTTCGTCCTTGGCACTTCCACTGACATAGATGGGACGCTTGCTGGTCAACTCATTCTGAATATAGTCGTGCCAACCTTGTTTCGAGAAGTATACAGGAGCCACATTCATGATGCGGTCGGTGTAGTTCATATAGTCAATGAATGCATTGGCCACATTGATATAAGTGCCGGTTGTGCTGCCGGGACCGAAATCGCACTTGATGCTATAGGCACAAGAGGCACAGAGGGTGCTGACGGCCTTGGCCTCCGTCACGGTATATCCGCAGCGGAACTCCTTGCCCAAGAGCGTGAAGGTGTTGCCATGCTTGATGAGTGGTATGTTGCGTACACCACCACTCTGCTTCGAGGCTACCGACCATTGTGACGCTGTGTTGCGCTTTGTGGCCACATACACATAGTACTGACCGTCGGCGATGTTAGGATCGATAACGGGTTGGAAGTAAAAGCTATAGTAGTAGTACTTGGACCCGAGGTCTTCAATCGTTTCCTGTTCGCTCGCTGCGCCCACCACATAGCCTTCTTCGTCGGCAAGCAGCAACTGCGCCTTACCATTGAAGGTGGTGCTGGTTGTGTTCAAAAAATGTTCTGCAGAGATGTACTCGTCATATTCGGTGAGCGAGAACTCACTGAACGTAAAGTCGGTTTCGTTCGAGAAACTCAGTCCACTATCCAACACGGGAGCAGCATTGTAGTAGCTGTCATTAAGGTTGTCCCAGTCGAAGACGGCATTGCTGACGTTCCAGTTGACACCGATCTTAAACGTATTGGTGGTATAGGATATGTTACCCTTGGACGTATTCATACGTGCGGGGTACTGGTGATAGGCCATGATCTGCGACATTGCAACACCCGTACAGCCTACCGCACATCGTTGGCCGCTATACACAGGGCACTGATTGTTGTAGGGCGCACTCTGGTTGAAGGCTATACCTCCCAACAGGGGCTTCACCTCGGTTGCAGGTGCCTTGCGCATAGTGCTATTCTGCGAAGAATTCGCTGTATTGAGGCTCGCTGTGGTGTGACTCTCTGTGGTGAGGCTCGCTGTGGTAAGGTTTGCTGTAGTAAGATTCTCTGTAGTGAGGTCACCGTTAAGCGAACGCTCGGCATAAATCGAGAGCATCTCGCGTGCTGCATCGGGCAGGTTGCGGAAGTCGAAATTATCCGTCGTAGAGTAACCGAGCACTTCATGTGCATTAGCGTTGGCAGAAACGATAACGAAGCCGGGCGCTCCGTTATTGTGTCCGTATACATAGAACTGCGGTGCGCCAGAAGCCGCAATAGCTGCCATGCGGCGGCGTGTGGCGGGAGTGGCAGAAAGGTTGCTGGCCTGCGTCTGTGCATCGGCAAATATTTCGCGCGAAGAACATAGCAGAGTCAGCCCATCAGCCATTTTTCCGTTACCATTATCCGTAATGACCTTAGCACGGAGACTCTGCGTTGGCTGCAAAAACTTGCGCGCAATATCTAGACATTGACTTTCACTGCGCTGCTGGGCAAAAGTGCTGCATGTAGCAGCAACCATCATTGCCAATATATAAATTCTTTTCATAAAATCCAAAAATTCAGGTTGTTAATAAGTCTAATAGTATGGAAAAAGCCTATTTCATGCAATATCACTTTCATGCTTGTCGCATCCTGTAATGTCGCTTCCTGCTAGTGGTCTGTAAAGTCTAAAAGTTGACAATAGGATATAGATGCTTGAGCTTGATTCTGGCATCGTCTGTCGTGAACTGCCAGTCCACTCCCTTCTGCAA
>JAGHUS010000093.1 GCA_018064685.1 Bacteroidales bacterium
AGTCGCAGAATTTCCTCTCACTTCACGGTGCGTGGAAGTTCAACTGGGTGGAGAATGCCGACCAGCGTCCTACGGATTTCTACCGCATGGACTACGATGACTCGGCGTGGAAGACCATGAATGTGCCTGGTATCTGGGAGGTTAACGGCTACGGAGACCCGGAATATGTGAACGTAGGTTTTGCATGGCGCGGGCATTTCAACCAGCAACCACCTGCCGTTCCTACGAAGGATAACCACGTAGGATCGTACCGCCGCACCATAACGATACCCGATTCGTGGGACGGAAAGCAGGTAATAGCTCACTTCGGCAGCGTCACTTCGTGCATCTTCCTCTACGTGAACGGACAGTTTGCGGGCTATGCCGAGGACTCAAAGGTGGCTGCCGAGTTTGACATCACACCATTCTGCCACGTGGGTAAGAACCAGATAGCATTCCAGGTGATGCGCTGGTGCGATGGTTCGTGGAACGAGGACCAGGACTTCTGGCGCCTTTCTGGTGTGGCACGCGACTCGTATCTCTTCGCCCGCGAACAGGGAAAGAGCTTGCGCGACATACGTGTGACACCTGTTGCACCTGCCAATTTCACTGCAGAACTGCTGCCAAAGGCTACCTGGGCACTCGACATTGAGACCGAGGTGGGACCTATGGTCAGCCGCATAGAGTATCTCCTGATAGATGCCGACGGTAAGACTGTGGCTTCACGCACCATCGATGCCAACTCGCGAGCACTGGTACAGCATGCTGCCATCGACGTGGATAAGCCTCAGCTGTGGACTGCCGAGACACCTTATTTATATAAATTAGTGACCAACACCTACGCTCCTACCCCATCGGCAGACGGCAATAGCACCGCTACCGCAGCATCGGCAGGCGACAAGAATGCCGTAGCACTTACATCTTCGACGGTGACAAGGGTGGGATTCCGCACCATCTGCATCAAGGACGCACAGCTGCTCGTCAACGGAAAGGCAGTATATTTTAAGGGTGTTGACCGCCATGAACTCGATCCTTCGACGGGTTATGCTGTGTCCCGCGACCGTATGATACAGGACATACAGCGCATGAAGGAGTTCAATATCAATGCAGTACGTACATGTCACTACCCAGACGACCCTATCTTCTACGATCTCTGCGACGAGTATGGCATCTACATGGTGGCAGAAGCTAACGAGGAGAGCCACGGTTTCCTCTATTGGAAGGACTCGCCTGTGAAGGGAGAGCTCTTCGCCAAGCATATTCTTGAGCGCAACCAGCACAACGTTACGACCTATCGCAACCATCCTGCCATCATCACCTGGAGCCTTGGCAACGAGACTACCGACGGTCCTAACTTCGCTAATGCCTACGAATGGATAAAGCTTGCAGATCCTTCACGACCTGTTCAGTATGAGGCTGCTCGCGAAAACGACCACACCGACATATTCTGTCCGATGTACCTCTCGCAGTATCACTGTGAGGGTTACAGCAAGGATCCATCAAAGACCAAGCCTCTGATACAGTGTGAGTACAGCCATGCCATGGGTAACTCGTCGGGTGGATTCCGTGATTACTGGGCTTTGGTGCGCAAGTATCCTAAGTATCAGGGCGGTTACATCTGGGATTTCATCGATCAGGCACTCTATAAGAAGCAGGCTGACGGCACTACCATCTTCGCATACGGTGGTGATTACAACAACTATGACGGTTCGGACAACAACTTCAACTGCAATGGTCTGCTGCTTCCTGACCGCACTCCTTCGCCTCAGGCATACGAGGTGGGGTACCATTACCAGAACATCTGGACGGAGAATGTAGATATCCAGCAGGGTCTCGTGAACGTATATAACGAGAATTTCTTCCGTCAGCTGGATTATGTTGACCTCGCATGGACACTTACCGCTAACGGAAAGGTGGTAAAGCAGGGTGTCGTTACCGATATCAACATCGCTCCTCTCAAGACTAAGACAGTGCAGTTGGGTTATTCTTCGGCTGACATCAGCAGCAACGACGGCGTGGAGTACTTCCTCAACGTGGAGTACCGCCTCAAGAATGATGAGCCTCTGCTGAAGAAAGGCTACGCCGTTGCACATCAGCAATTGGCTATTAACGAGGACTACGACATAGTGGAGTCGGCTGTTTCACCTCTCGCTGCCGATGCTTCGCAGGCAAAGAAGGCTGCTAAGGGTAAGGTGAAGGTGAAGAAGAACGTCGTGACTGTAGGTGATGCAAAGATTGAGTTCTCGGCTGCTACTGGTCTGTTGACTGCCTATTACATTGGCGGCAAGCAGATCATGGGCGAGATGAAGCCTAACTTCTGGCGTGCCGTGACCGATAATGATATGGGAGCAAGAATCAACAAGGATCTCTGGGCATGGCATGCACCTGAACTTAAGGTCGCTTCCTTCAACATAGAGAAGACCAATGATGGCGGTGCTGTGGCAAAGGCTACATATTATCTCGCCGAACTCAAGGACACTCTCTCACTCACTTACACAGTAAATGCAGACGGAAGCATCGATGTTACCGAGCGTCTGTCACAAACATCAGGCGAAAAGCCTCAGCAGATGCTTCGCTTCGGTATGGTGGCACAGTTGCCTTCGGAGATGAACAAGAGCACATATTACGGTCGCGGAACAGTGGAAAACTACAACGACCGCAACGATTCGCAGTCTATCGGCATCTATACACAGACGGTTGATGAGCAGTATTTCCCTTACATCCGTCCACAGGAGACTGGAACTAAGACAGATATGCGTTGGTGGCAGCAGACTAACGGTGCCGGCAGTGGCATCTGCGTCACACCTATCAAGGGTGCTACAGGTCTCAACTACCAGAACGTTACCGCAGGTTCGTTTGCGGCTTCGGCTACCCGTTACACCGTTGAAGCTATGGATGACGGCCTTGACAAGGAACAGCGTCACCAGCAGGATGTCGCACCTTCGCCATTCGTCAACCTCTACATCGACGGCGATCACGCTGGTGTTGGCGGCGTTGACTCATGGAGCAAGAACGGTCAGGCACTGCCTAAGTACCGCGTTATGCTCAATGGCACCAAGCAGTTCTGCTTCCGCATAGCACCTGTCACAGATTAGTCTCGACACTTGTTTACGTGGCAAGCAAACAATTTCCTACAAACTGAATATGAATAAGATTGTAATCATATCCTTCCTGATGATAAGTGTGGGCATATCACTGCTCCCACACATAGTGTATGCACTGGCAAAGATAGCGTCGTGGATAGTGCATTTCCGCGTAACCTACCGTCCTTACGGCATCGCTACCCTCTGCATGCTCGGCATCTGGTTGGTTATGTTCCTTTACGGCAACGTCTTTGCACGCTATTTCTTCGAGACAAAGACCGTGGATATAGAGTGCAAAGGTTTGCCGAAATCGTTTGATGGCTACCGCATAGTCCACATCTCCGACCTTCATCTCGATGGTTGGGATGGCCATGAGGAGAAGATGACGGAGATCGTTGACAGCATAAACGCTCTCAATGCGGACTTAGTATGCTTCACTGGCGACCTTATCTCGCTCTCCTCCGACGAACTGACACCCTTCATCCCTATCCTGAAGAACATAAAAGCGAAGCAGGGAGTGGTCTGTATCATGGGCAATCACGACTATCTGCCATACCGTCGCGACCTTACAGAGAAACAACGCTGGGCACAAGTGCATGCCTTCCAGCAGATACTCCGCAACGATCTCGGATGGAAGATGCTCCTCAACGAACATATCGTGCTGAAAGAATCATCTGATTCCGTCGCTGTCATAGGTTGCGAGAACCAGAGCATGGGCGTGCATCGCGTCATTCAGCGTGGCAATCTCACCAAGGCAATGGCTGGCAGCGAGGGCATGTTCCCGATAATACTCACTCACGACCCAACCCACTGGCGCGGAGAAATACTGAAAAAACTTACCTACTCACAAACTCCCTCCCCCATTCGGGGTAGTACGATGTTGATAACATCGGAGTTTGTGGAGTTAGGGTGGGGCCGTGGGTCCGATATGGGTTCGCTAACGCTGTCGGGACACACCCATTCCGGTCAGTTCCGCGTCTTCGGACTTTCCGCAGCCAGCTTCGTTTACAAGGAATACGACGGTCTTTACACCGAAGGCATCCACAATCTCTACGTCAACATAGGACTCGGTGGCACCATGCCATTCCGTTTCGGTGCCACACCGGAGATAACCCTCCTTCGTCTGAACTCCAAGTAACCACTGTAAAAACAACAGAATTTCGCACAATATGGGTCACGCCCATTGTGTACACAAACATAAAAGAATACAGAAAAACAGCAAATAACGTTATAGCAAATTTTGTTTGCAATATTTTTTATACAGTAACATAGTGTCCTCTGGCGTGTCCTGAGGGCACTTTTTTATTTTGTCATGTTACATTTGCGAAAGTCCGTGTTATTATATATATAATGTATAAAGAAAAAAAACATTACTTTTGCATAGCAAACAAACAAATTACGCCTAAATCGGTCAAACTAAACGGAAATAATAACAAACAAAATACAAAAAATGAAACGACTACTAATCTTATTTTCAGTTATCATCTTACAGTCATCAATGCTAACGATGATGGCTGCTGACCAGTTTGTATCATTCAAGTCTGAAGGCATAAAACTCTGCCAGAAGGGTGAGAGTTTTTCCATCTGCATCGGCGAAAAGGAGAATATCGCCGTACGTCTGGCAGCACAGAATCTCTGTAAGGACTTCGAGAAAGTCTGCGG
>JAGHUS010000199.1 GCA_018064685.1 Bacteroidales bacterium
AAAGGTTCCAAATACAATCCTTAAGGCGGCAACAGGAGCACAATACATAAATATACGTATATGCGTGAACTAAAAATAGGAATAATTCAGCAGCACAACACCGCGAGTCGTGAGAACAATATGACACGACTTGCCGAACGTATCGTTGATCTCGCACGTCGTGGTGCAGAGCTCATTGTGCTGCAAGAACTACACAACTCACTCTATTTCTGTCAGATAGAGTCGGTCAACAACTTCGATTTGGCAGAACCGATTCCTGGTCCATCCACCAAGTTCTTTGGTGAGTTGGCTAAGGCACTGGGCGTTGTCATCGTGACATCACTCTTCGAAAGACGTGCTCCAGGACTCTATCACAACACCGCCGTCGTCATAGAAAAGGACGGATCCATAGTAGGAAAGTATCGAAAGATGCACATTCCTGACGATCCTGCGTACTACGAGAAGTTCTATTTCACCCCTGGCGACCTCGGTTTCCAACCTATCCAGACTTCTGTAGGACGCCTTGGCGTGCAGGTTTGCTGGGATCAGTGGTACCCGGAGGGAGCACGTCTGATGGCTCTTGCAGGGGCGGAGATACTCATCTATCCTACAGCCATAGGCTATGAGAGCACCGATACCCCACAGGAACAGCAGCGACAGCGCGAGGCCTGGACCACCGTTCAGCGTGGACATGCCGTGGCAAACGGGCTTCCTGTAGTGGCAGTAAACCGTGTTGGCTACGAACCAGATCCAAGCAATCAGACCAATGGCATACAGTTTTGGGGTTCTTCATTCGTTGCCGGACCACAGGGCGAACTCCTCTACCGTGCTCCTGCCGACGAAGAGGAGAGTGCTATCGTGACCATCGACATGGATCACAGTGAGAATGTGCGTCGTTGGTGGCCTTTCCTGCGCGACAGACGCATAGATGAATTCAGTGATTTGACACGCCGTTTCAGAGATTAAGACTATGGCAATGATGACAAAACAGTCGCCTACGGCGGCTTTTGACGCAGTCATGCGAGACCTTCGCAATGGCATCTTCAAGCCCATATACCTGCTTATGGGCGAGGAGACCTATTTCATTGACCAGATATGTGAGTACATACAGAATAACGCCCTCAGGGAAGAGGAACGCGACTTCAATCAGGTTGTGTTCTATGGTGCCGACACTTCCATGCGTCAGGTGCTCGAACAGGCGCGTCGTTTCCCTATGATGGCTGAGCGACAGGTCGTTATCCTGCGTGAGGCTATGATGGCAGCCGAGTATGATCTCATTGAGAAATACGTGGAAAACGTGGTGCCTACGACTGTTCTGGTCATCTGTCACAACATTCCTCGCGATAAGAAAAGCGGCGGAAAGGTGAGCGAAAAGAAGCGTAAATTCTACGCTCAGGTAGCTGCCAAGGGCGTATTCTTTGAGAGTCCGCTGCTGCGTGACAGTGAGATTAGGCCTCTTGCCGAGCAGTATGTAAGGGAGAAAGGCGGCACACTCGACAATAAGTCGGCATTTATGCTCGTAGAACACGTGGGCAACGACCTGAAAAGACTCTTCACCGAGATAGATAAGATGCTCGTAGTCTTCCCGCCAGGCGCTCCGAAAAACATTACATCGCAACTTGTTGAGAAGTGTGTCGGCATCAGTAATGCGTTCAACGGCTTCGAGCTGCGTAACGCTATTGTACGTAAAGATGTGTACAAAGTAAATCTCATTGTAACGCATCTTATGGGAAATCCGAAGAGTGGGGGATTGTTCCAAATATTACCTCAGCTTTTTTCTTATTTCCAGAACCTGATGCTTGCACATTATGCTCCGGCTCCAAGAGATGCTTCTGCCATTATGTCATATCTCGGTTTGTCGAAAGAATGGATGGTAAGAGACTACGTTGACGGAATACGCAACTACTCAGCGATGAAGACAATACAGATTATCGACAAGTTCCGAGAGATAGATTGTCGAACAAAAGGCCTCGATAATGCCAACGCATCAGATGAAGATCTGGCGAAGGAACTCATCTTTTT
>JAGHUS010000082.1 GCA_018064685.1 Bacteroidales bacterium
GGGGGCTGAAGTGGATTTGGGAGAAAATGCCCCTCGCCTCCCTCAAAAGCTCCCGGGGGCATTGTTTCACGCGTGAAACATTTTCTGAAAAATCGTGAAACATCGCGTGAAACATTCATCGGTTGTCGCCATCACCATCTATCTTGTTACGCTTGGCACGATCAGCGAGCTTGAGAATGTTTTGCCATGCTGTATCTTCGAGCTTGATGCCGAGCACCGTGTGCATACCTGCCAACTGCCACAGTATATCACCATACTCCTTCATCAGTTCCAGCTTCGACTCGTCGGTCATGGTGCTTACCTTGGCGAGCACTGTCTTATACTTCCTGGCAGCAGATGTGTCGTTTCCCTTGCGTATATTCTTGGCGGTGTGTGAGTAGCAGCTGAGTATGTCAGAGACCATTTTCAGCTCTGCATCATCCACGTGTACTGCTACCTTCTCGGTCATCTCGCCAACCTCACCGAGGAAGTTGAGAAACATGTAAGCAAAGTTGCTACTCTCTGGTAGGCAAGTGTTCATTGCCTTCTCTTGGTATTCGTTTAATTCCATAGTTGTATGTATTAAATTGGTTTATTTTGGTTTCACCATTCTGACCCAAAAGGTCTGAAGTCCTTTGGCTCATCGTTGCGGTTATCAAACGGCAGATCATCTTCCGGGAATAGTTCGGGCAGGTCTGGCACATCCTCTTTCTTGAACTTGATAGTGTCAACGCTCTTGTGATGCTTGCGCTTGTATCGGTGATCAGTCGGCTTGGTGCCATAGTCGGAGCGGTCGCAGTCCTCAAACTCCTCACGAATAGCAGCGTTGTCCATGCCTTGCAGTTCGTTGTCGAGAAGTCTATCAAGCGCGTCAAGCTGTGAGTTGCATCCCCACTGGATAGCGAGTAGTCGCAGCTTCTTGTATCTCTCCGGGAACATCTTGCACACTACACTCTCGAATATCTTTTGCACGTTGACTGTCTGATTCCATACTCCCATAAATGGTTTGTCTATCATGACTGCACGCACGCCCTTGTGTTGCTCGTTGCCGACGAAGTATATGGCTTCCTGAACCTCGAACGTCTCGCCTGGATCGGCAAGGTTGAAGGCATCCTTCCAGCCTTCCATGTGCTCGAATACGCTCATCGCACGCTCCATCGTTGGTGAGAGGTTGGTCTTGTCGTCCATGTACCGCACAATGGTGTCGCACATCATCCCGAGCATGTTGTATAGTGTGATGCCGGTCTTGGCGCAGATGTTCTGGAGTCGCTTGTGGCACCATTCGGTCACTTTCGTGTTGACTACCTTCAATTCGTTTTGTCTTGTTGTCATTTTTCTATCTCTAAGTTGAGTTTGTCTATCATCATCCCTATGGTCTCAGGGAAAATCTCACTTATAGTGTCGAGGTCACTCTTGCTGGGAGTCATTAGGCGAATGAGCACGTCGGCAATGTCTGCCTTTGGTCCATCTTCAGGACGCCAGTTGTCACGCATGAACTTCTCGTTGACGTGGAGCTTGTCATACTTTATGTCCTTTGCCATCTTCTTCCACTCTTCCACGCCATCCTTGTCTGGGTAGAGTATTATGGTGCGACCCTGCTCTATGAGTGGCAGCATCTTCTCACGTGTGAGGTTGCTCTTGCCACCGCATGCTATCCACAGCCATTGGCTTATGTTGCCTAAGTATATCGAGCAGATCAGCGCGGTCTTTTCACTCTCCACGATGTTGATTGTTGCATTCGGGTAGGCTTGCGTCAGATGGTTGCCGAAATACACCACCTTGTCTATTGCCCACTTCTCTTCATCGAACTTGCCACCTCTCTGTATCGAGAGTCTGGAGTGAAGCCAGTCTGTTGAGTACTTATCCTTGTTTCGGTGACCGTCCGGCTTATAGCGCATCAGCTTTGCCGTGCATATCTTGCCGAGGTGGTTGATGTACCAGAACATCGTGTATATCGTACCCCAACGCTCATCTATGTAGGTGCCGATGGCGTAGAGCGTTATCATCAGTTCCAGGCGTGCCCTCTGCTCATCGTTCCAGTTGAGCGATCTTAGCCACGTCAGCAGCACGTCCTTGCCGATGTTTGCCTTTGACTCGTGAATGAAGCTGTTCTGCATGTAGGCGATAGGCAGTGGTGGTGGAGCGATGTATGGCTTGGCTGGTTTAGGGTGGTACTTTTCCGAGCCCTCTACAGGTATGCCGTACTTCGCACCGAGATACTGCATGGCTTCCGTGAACTTCATACCGTGTACTCTCTTGAGGTAATCTACAGCGTCCACCGTCTCACCACACGAGAAGCAGTGTGCATAGTTGTCGCGCTCGTTGACCTTGAAATGACCCAGTGACCTGCCGCCGTGCAACGGGCATGGCATTGTCCATGTGAGGTTGCCGCACTTCTTCAATGCTTCTCCCTCGAACTCCCGCATCACGTCAAGAATGCTCGCCGAGTCCTTTATTTTTTTAATGGTCATTTCATCTATCATATTCAGCAACTTTCTTTTTTGGTTCTTTTTTCTTTTGCCGACCCGCTCGCGCTGTCGGCTGTGTGGTTGTGTGTGTGAGTGTGTGTGCACACCCTTATAGGGGTGTGCTTACACACACACTCAACTGCGACAGGTTTCACGCTCAGAATGGACATCCGCTGTTGAATGTGTAGTGCCTTGATTTCAGCTTTGAGCCGTCTTTTGTCCATTCCTCATCACAGTTGAGTATGCCATCTTCCACGGCTTGGTTGATATACTCCATTGCTTGCTCCTGATTGAGTCGCATTGCGTCCATCACCTTCTGCCTCATGTCGCGTGTCGAGAGCGTGAGTCCTGCCATGACTGCTTCGAGCTGTCGGTAGGTGTCCTGCTTGGTAGGTTCACCGTTGGCATCCTTGCCGATGACTGGATAAGCATTGGTGTCGCCGTTTGGCAAAGTGAAGCGTTCCATGTGGAATGACAGTGGTCTTATGTCCTCACCTCTCTGCTTGCCGTTCTTTATATCGAAATGATAGATACCGTTCTTCTCATCGTCGCACACCTTCACCGGACTGATCACTGCTGTTGACTTTCGTTCAAGGAATGAGCCCTGGTGTCCTGCCATCTTTGTGGTGCCTGGGTTCTGGTGCATCACCGCCCATATCGGTATTTCATAATGGTCGGCGAGTTTCATTACCTTGCGGATTATGAGGTTGGCCTCCTTGTTGTCGTTGAAGTCGCCGATAATGTCTATCATACCGTCGAGGAAGAGCACGTCTGGTTTCAGTTGCCATGTCGCTTTGAGTATCTTGCGCCATATATTTGCATGGTTCTCTTCATCGCGCAGACGCATCACCGTGAGACGTGACTTGAGGGCAGTTATCTCGGTATTGCAGATGCGTGCTATGCGTGCCACTACAAGCTGAGTGTTGCCCTTCTCCATCTCGGTATCAACGTAAAGTGCCCGTGGGTCTTTTCTCTCCCATATACAGCGGATGCCGTCAATCTGTGCACCTATGTATGCCGACATGAGCAACGTCATGAGCTGTGTCTTACCATGACCCGATTGTCCGGCAATGGTCTGCACACCCGTGACTGGTCCCATACGTGCACCATTCAGGTTAATGGTGTATTCTGGAGTCTCCAGCTCATCGTCGAGGTTCAGCAGACTACCTTCTATCTCTACGTCCATCCACTGATCTTCCGGCAGGAACTCATGGACGGGCGCATAGTCAGCAGCCGTCGGCAGTTGGTTGATTATGTTACTTGCGTTACTATTCATCTTTTCTTGTTCTATGCAGAGAGGCATGCCTCGCAGTTTGTCGTATGTGGGGCAGTGAGGAATCGGACCTCACGCTTTGACCTTGCATCAATATGGATGTCCCAGGCTCCTAAGATGACACGTGGCAGAGGTGGAATATTATAAGCCTTTCGGCTACCACGTGGTCTTGTATTTCCATGAGGGCGTTACCGCTACCTCCATCCATATTCGCCAAATTTATGGAAGCAAGGATGCCCAGACGCCATTCAGTGTGGCAGGAACGACCGCGGCTGTTTACCCACACCTATTCAGTATTTGCGAGGTGTTACCACTCTCACCATCCTTGTCTGTACTTATCATGCAAAGGTCTTTGCAACCGTTTGCCCCGGATGTCCCTCCGCCGAGGGACGAAAATATGATTAAAAATCTTGTCTAACCCCGCTTCACAGCGAAGAATCATTATTAGCTCATACTCTCACCGAATGGGCAGTTGTTATTGCCGCCTTCGAACGGATCGCCAGCAGGAGCACTGCCCTGTGACTGGTTTACGGTCTCTGTTCCTGGAGCAGTGGCATTGGTTGTCCTCTGTCGCACGTCGAATGCTCTCACCGAGTTATACCATCTTCCGTTATACTCACGAGCATCAATTTCAAAGCTCACATTGACAAACTGACCTTCCTGTATGCCGAATCTCTGCAATCTGTCCTGTCCGAACACCTCAAACACCATGCGAGTCTTCCACCCGTTCCTGTGCTCGGTCTCCAGCACAAACTCCTGCGTCATCCAGTTACCGCGCTCAGAAGTGCCACTTCGCACCTCTCCGCATTTAATGATTTTTCCTTCTAATTCCATATTCGTTTATGATTATTCTTGATATACATTTTCAGTGTTTTCGTGGGTTCTGTGCCAAGCCCGGCATTTCAACGCCTACGGGCTTACCCTATGCAAGCGCATATCAGCACCATTGGCACTATCACAGCAAAAGCCATCACTACGAGAGCAACGCCCTCCTTATCACTTGCTATCATCTTGATTACGTTCTTCATTGTCTTGTCATTTGTTAAAGGGTTAATCTCTTGATACTACCATCCATCAGCATTCGGTTAATCTTGTGCATAGGGTAGCACCATCTGTTGCTGTATGCTGCCTTGGTTCGGGGCAGTAGGTGTCCGTAGTTCTTCAGCCAGTCCTGGCTAAAACAACCGAACTGCGCAATGAGTTCCTTCGGAGTTAACCACTTCTCCTCAGCAGTTTCCAGTGCAAGCGTTACCGCCTCACGTACTTCTGCAAGTATCTCACATCGCAGTTCCTTGTCGATCTTCATCATCGTGGTTGCAATTAAACAATTTTGTGGTTAATAAAACTAAACAAAAATCAAAGTCCAAATTATGCGAACTTTACAGGCTTACATTAAGCTCATTTAATACACTCTTCAACTGATTATGCGTCAGTTTGGTTGCCAGAGCGAGCACATAGAGCTTGTAGGTACTACCCAGCGAATTGTATTCCTCCGCTGTGATCACAAGACCCTCCTGCTCCAGCTTACCCTTATTAGCGAGAATGGCTTCATTCCTTGCCGCTATCTGTGCTTCTTGAATTGAGATCATTTTTCTTCTCCTAAATTTTGATAATTAATAATTATTTGTTATATTTGCAAACGTGTTAATGTTTTAGTGTTTGCAAAGATAAGCATTTTGCTGATATTACACAAACAATATGCTGATTTTTATCTGCATTTTGCTTATTTTTAATATCGTTTAACATTTTACACTACAAAAACTATGGAAAAGAGAGATATTTTGCTGCAAATCATTCAGCACTACACCAATGGCAATAAGGCGCAATTCGCAAAGATGATTGGGGTCATACCTCAGAATGTGAGTTCATGGATAAAACGCAACTCGTTCGATGCAGATATAATATCAGCAAAATGCAGAGATATAAACCCGGCGTTTATACTCACCGGTGAAGGTCCGATCACTCTCGATGCTGGCGTTTCAACGCCAACAGCATCGCCCGTTGCCTCCCCTCAACCGTTAAATAATGCAAATCTCGACCTCCGCATCAACGAACTCCTGACTATCTCCACCAATCTCTATAAGATGTTTGAGTCAGTCAATAACCGCCTCGCTGAATCTACCGCGATAGTCAGCAAGTCACAGGCACAGTTTGATAATGTCCTTAGGCTCTACGAAGAAACAATTAAACTAAACAAAAATAACAACAGCGACCGCACCACCTATGGTATTGTCGCAGAAGACATCAAAAGATAACTATGGAAGAAAAACTCATCAACGCACTCGCTATCATAGCCGAGAAGGCAGAACGCCGGGGCGCAGTTCTGCTCAGTGAAATTCCCGAATGGGATGAAGAACTCATCAACTATGCTATCGACACTTGTGGTCATTGGTCTGGAGTTATAGAGGATGGAGAACTCCGACTCGGACGGCTATTCCGCAAACTTCTCGAATACAAACACTACCGCTATCAGGACGGTGAGCAAGTTCCTTATCACTGTTATGCCATCAATCCCGATGACGTTCTCTTCATCGAACAGGAACTTGAATGGGACGCAGATCAAGGCATGTATGTTGGCGTGCTCGCCGAGACATACCGCAACATAAGCTGGAAACTCAGACATCCCGACGAGTATGCCGAGTTAGAAGCAGTAAACAAACAACTCGAAGAAGCCAGGGCAAAACAAGCCGCCCAGCAAAACAACTCCGGATGCTTCACGGTGGTACTCCTTTTAATAATAGCCACCATTACCGCCCTAATCTAACCAAATGTTTCCCCACTCCCCTATTTTCTATTATATATAATGTGTAAATAGAACCCCAAGCGGATCACGGCTTAAATCAGCGGATTCCTTGGTAAAACGAGGGATTCGCTGATTTTTTGATTGTTATGGGAATTGGGAGTTGGGGGAAAGATAGAGAAAGAAGTGGAATAAAGTTATAAAGTTTCCCCATTGTTTCCCACGTCGTTGGGAATGTGGGGAAACAAGTTAAGAATGTTTCCCCATGAGGGAGTAAAAATGAAATGACATGATAACAACAGCTGTTGTGTTCGACCATCGTGGTCGGACAAAGAAGAATCAACCGGGACCGCTTGAGATAAGGGTGACGGTGAATAGGAAGCCATATTATATAAATACGGGTGTGCGTGTGTTACGCGCGGAATATAAACATGGTGTGGTTGTTGACCGACCTGACAGTAATGAGCTTAATGAGAGGCTGAATATTGTCGGGAGGAAGGTTGAGCATGAGATTAACGAGTGCATTGACAAAGGAATGGCGGTGGATGTGGCTGAGATAAGGCGCAGGGTGCTTGATGTTGGCACTGGTGGAGGTTCTGACTTCCTTGACTGGGTGGATGAGAGAATTGAGATAATTAGGCCGACGCTCGCTGATGGAACGATGAAACACTATAAGACTCTCAGGAATAAGTTATGGGAGTATGGGAAGTTAAGACGTTGGCAGGACGTTACGGTGGATGGCATTCTGATGTGGGACTCATGGCTTCATACGTTGAAGAAGCCATTAACTAAGAACCAGGAGAAAATGGGAATGAAGCCGGAACTGTTGGGGGATGCAGGTGTTTATAACTACCACAAGAACCTGAAGAAGTTGCTGTATATTGCCAAGAAGGTGAAGGTGATAAAGGAGAACCCGTATGAGGACTTGAAGGGCGAGTTTAAGCGTGGAGATAAGGAGAATGTGGAGTACCTCACCGAGGATGAAATGTACGCTATTATCAATCTGGAGGTACAGCGTGGCAGTCACCTTGATATTGTCCGGGATATGTTCGTGATGCAGATGTTCACGGGTATGGCTTACGCTGATCTGATGAAGTTCGACATAAACGACTACAAGGAGGTTGATGGTAAATGGGTGACGAATGCTGACCGCGTGAAGAGTGGTGTTGCGTTTGTGGCGCATCTATTGCCGCCAGTGGTGGAGGTGTTGAAGAAGTACGGGATGCAGGTGCCACGTGTGTCGAACCAAGTGTATAACCGAAGCCTGAAAAAGAT
>JAGHUS010000008.1 GCA_018064685.1 Bacteroidales bacterium
TGGGGCTCATATCGCGTCTGGCTTCGGGTATTTCGGGGGTACTATTTTTCTGTGTTGCCATATAATCATGATTATTATGGTGACACGCATAACGGGAAGCCCAACTGGCTGCCTCGAGTTCTGAACATTTCAGAACACAAACTTGCTCCCGTACCCCCCGTCCTCCATATAGCCAAGCGAGCTTGGTAGTTTACGGCAAAACTGCTCTCGCAGAGCGTCACAGTACTGTGAAGAAATGCCAGAAGCAGAATGCCGTAGGCTGGTATGAACTAAGGGATGAAGCATTGTTTGAAAAGGTAGTTAGGGCTTGCCCGAAGTGGTCACGTTAGTTACTCTCTGAGGGTCTTGGCGACATGAAGGAGTCAATCTCTTTTGCTGCCTGAAGAGCCTCTTCGTAGGTGGCAAACTCGAAGTTGACAGACCTGTCAATTCGGTGTTCGTTGAACTTCTCCACAGTGTTGCAAACTGGACGGAAGTGTTCGTAAGCAATATTCTTGAAGAAGTGAATGACGGTCTTACCACAACTACCAACTGTGGTTTCCTGTCGTTCAAGACTAAAGAAAGGGAAAGAAGGAATGGTAGGCTCTGTCCCCTGCTGTTCAACACTATCATTAGATATGTGTTCATCAGCGAGGGTGTCATTGCCAATGGTCATTTCCTCTTGTCTGTCCTTAAAACTGTCCACATCGGTGCCATATGTTGAAGCAGGTTCTGCCAGCGTGTCCTTGGACTCATCATCTGAACCTTTTTGCTCCAACTCGGCATCCGAAACTACCTCAGAAGATGGTGAAATCTCAGGACTCTGACAGGTTGAAACGGCTTCTTCTGGTACAGATGTAGTCTTTTCTGACTGATTTGAAGTGGTGTCGGCAACTTCTGCAACGGAATTGGTATTGTTTGCAGTTTCTTCTGCGATCGATACGGATTCCTGATTGCCATCGGTTGCAACCGACTCTTTTGAACTGTTGTTATCCTGAAACCTCTTGCCTCTCTTCGGGCGATTGTCCGACTTTAGCCATTCAACAAAACTTTCCAGCAGGCTTTTCACCAATCATCTATGATGATTTTTTAATTTACGCTGCATGAATATCTAATAAGATAGTAATCTTACAGCAATATGATAGTAATCTTACAGCAATAAGATAGTAATCTTATAGCGATAAGATAGTAATCTTATTGGGATAGGATAGTAATCTTATTACCAAATCATGGTGCATGAATCTAGCAAATGCCGTACAGAGATTCAAGAATTATGCGCATAGAGATTGGCGAAGACTAATAGACTTTAGAAATGGAACCAAGCAAGTAGTTAACTTTCACCTCATATAGACATCACACTACACAAATAAAGGTTCGCGATGGGCGAACCTTTATTTGTATCTGCACGAAAATACTTGCCTGGGATATTAATGAAATCCCCAAATGCCATAAGACATCACGAAACGATTATTACTCGTTGTGCGATATAAGTGTGCGCAGGGCGTAGATGCCGAGGTGATTGATGTCGAGAGCCTCGACCTCAGAGAGGTAGCGCAGGGCATGGGTGGTGTCGCCCAGTCCGTAGTAGCCCAAGGCAAGCATGAACTTGCAATGAATCTGGTTGGAGAGGTTGAGGTCGCCTTCCCAAATCTGAAGATCGGGCAACGAGACGGCGAAGTAGTCCATGACAATATTGTCGAAGATATGTTGCTTGCCATAGCCCACAAGACGGTGGAAGCGGCTGCGGGCTTCGGCCTCGCGTCCCAACTTCAGCAGTGCCAATCCCTGATAGAATATCTTCTCTGGCTTAGCATCGTTGTAGTACATGGCGGCAGCGGGCTCTTGTGGACCCTGGGTGGCTTGCTCCCAGTACTGACACGCCTTATCATGCTGTCCCATAGCCTGATAGGCACAACCCAGGAAGTAGTGAATATCATTCTCCTGAGCCCCATAGAGCTTACCTTCGCCCAAGTGCCAGGGATATTCAAGACACTCGTTGAGAAGCTGTATGGCCTGCTCGTTTTCGCCCTTGGCCAAAGCCAGCTTGGCCAGTTCGGTACGCGCCAACTGATACTGTGCGGGAACCTTGCCTTCGCCTCCCTCCCAGACATGGAAGCGGTGAGCATCGATGAAGTGCATAGCATCGCTGTAACGACCATTCTGATTGAGCAAAGTGGCATATTCGAGTCGGAGGTCATCGCGCGTCTCGACCATATCGAGATGCTGCTGCATGAGAGCCAATCGCTCGGCATGACTGCGTCCAAGACGCTTGTAGAGCTGGTCGAGCTCCATATAGATGCGGGCATCGGTGGTGTCGAGTTGGAAGGCACGCTCCATGCACTCGACAGCCTGCTGGACATCGTGCTGCTTGTTGAAATATGCCAGTGCCAGGTTGCGCCAAACGGTGGGGAAGTCGGGATCGATCTGAGCAGACTGCTTCCAGTTCTCTACCGCCACATCATACTGACGCTTGTCGTAGTAGAGGCATCCCAGATAGTAGTAGGCCTTGGCCCCATTGGGATTAGCCTTTTTTGCGGCTTCGAGTGCCAGGATGTCGTCAAGGCGGTTGGGGAAACAATAGTCGGAAGAAGCTGACTCGGCCTTAGCATAGTCGCCCAGATAATAGTAGGTCATAGGTGTAGCGGCATGCTGGGTGGCAGACATGAGCAGAATGGTTCGTGCCTCGTCGGCAAGACCTGCGGCAAGGAAGTCGAGGGCCAATTCGTGATAGTTGTTGGGGCACTGGTGCATGAGTGTCTGAAGGCGCTCGAACTGACCGAGTTCGAAGAGACAACCGTAGTTGAAGGGATCGGTGCGAAGTGCATCCTCGCAGACCTGCTGCATCTCGTCCAAGCGGCCCATCAGTCGCAGCACGCTGGCCTTGAGGGCAAGGGCTTTCTGGTTGTGCGCATTGCTGATGAGGCAGCGTCGCAGTTCCTCCAAGGCATCGTCCAGGCGACCTTGACTGGTACTGATCTTGGCAGCCTCGAAATAAGCGGCATCGGCCCATGCCTTGTTCCACGTTGCCTTCCAGAACCAATGGTAGGCCTCGTCAATCTGTCCCATGTACTTAAGGCAGAGAGCCAGGTTGTAGAGAGGTTCTCCGTCATAGGGGTTGGGGTTACGCTTCATAATGATTTTCACAGCCTTACGCAGATACGGTTCAGCCTTCTCGAACCGACCTCGGCGCAGATACCACAAGCCCATGGCATTGAGGCAACGCAGGTCGTCGGGGTCGCGACGAAGAGCCTCTTCGTAATAATCGGCGGCCACATAGGTGGCATGACGATACTGCTCGAGGTGCAGACCGGTGAGGTAGAGTTGCTCGGTAGTCTTGACATCGCGAGGCAGCAAAGCGGCTTCGGCGGCATCGGGGATGGGTTTGATATCGTCGGGCTCGGGTTGCCAGGTCAGTACGGGACGCTCCTTGCCATACTGCTCCTTGAGTATGACAACGGAATCGATGGGAGAGTCTACTGTGAGGCGTAGCACCTCGATGGGCGAAACGTCATGCCAAGCATCGTGTACAACGGCATCGCCACTCTTCATGACGAGATGTATGTGCTGGGCATTGGTGGCGTAGAGGATAAGGTTGGTGCCATCGACATTGAACACGAGGTCCTTGTTGGCATTCTTGACCAATCCCACCTCGCTGTATGGCATGAAGTACTGCACGAACTGCTTCTCCTCGTAAGGCATGAGCCAGGTGAAGTCGGGCTGATTCTCAGTGTAGACACCAGCCATGAGTTCGATGTAGGGACGATAGCCGCGTGCCTTGGGCTGCGGTATGAGGGGCGAAGGCGTCCAACGCTCCTCGATGGGATCGGTAAGTGCGCGGTCCCAGGCACGACCGAAATCGCCATTGCCCCACGTCCACTGCTTCTTGCCAGGCGAGAAGTGGTTGCTGGCCACATGCAGCATACCTGCCTGTGTATCATTCTCATAGCCTCCCTCGAAGTTGAACTTGGAGTTGACGCCCATATAGCTGGTAGGCACAAAGATGTTCTTGTAGTTAGAGATGTCGACGCCACTGGAGTAGTCCATCTTGTAGTAGGTGCCAGTAGCGATGGGGAAAGAGCTGACGGCACGCTTGCCATGGTCGAAGACGGCATTGATGTCTTGTGGAAAGACACTCTGATAGGCATCGTTGACCTCGACAGCGGGATTGGCCCACCAAAGGAAAGTCTGAGGCACATCGGTGCGGTTATAGAGCTGTCCCTTAATTTCGAGATACGCACAACCGGGACGGAGCGTAAAGCCTGCCATACCTTTTTGATGGAACATCTTCTCCATCTCGCTCACCCACACCGTGACGCTGCCATCCTCGTTCTCCTCGATGGTGCAGTCGACAGGCATATAGGTGGAGGGACGGTGGTGTTGGGGCCAGTTGAACTCGATGCCGCCCGAAATCCAAGGACCGAGCAGTCCCACCAACGCGGGTTTAATCACATTATTATAATATACGAAGTGGCGCTGGCGTATCTTGTCATAGGCCATCTGTACGCGACCGCCCAGTTCGGGCAATATCATGACCTTGATATATTCGTTCTCGAGCCAAACGGCGTGCCATTCTTTGTCGACAGGCTCGTCGGCAATACTTTCGATGACGGGGTTGGGATAGACCACGCCCGATGAGCCCTGGTACACTCGCTTCTCAAGAAAAATGGGGTTCTTCTCTGCCTTGCCCACCTCGTAAGTGGGGATGACGACACTCTCGCGCCATGCTTTTACTTTCATCATCTTCTATTATTTATTGTTTATTGAAGTTTCAACGCCTTTGTTCTAATTACGTCCGGTCAACTCTTCTTCCAGTTCCTCCAGACTCTTACCCTTCGTCTCGGGACAATTGCGCCACAGATAGATCAGCGCCAAAAGGCAGATGAGGGAGTATATCCAGAATGTGCCGCTACTGCCAAGGGCTGCATTCATACTGGGGAAGGAGAAGGTGAGGGTGCAGCAGCCTGTCCACAGAGCAAAGGTGCAGATAGCCATGGCAACACCGCGTACACGATGCGGGAAGATCTCGGCCAACAAGGTCCACGTGACGGGGCCCAACGTCATGGCATAGACCGAGATGGCTGCAACAACGAGGCAGACCATCAGGACGCCTGTCACACCCATGGCGTAGCAGGTGCCGAGAACAAGATAGATGAGGCCCAGACCTCCGGCTCCGAGCAGGATGAGGGTGCGACGTCCCCACTTCTCGATGGTGTAGAGTGCCACGAAAGTAAAGATGACGTTTGCCACACCGGTGATGACGATGTCGATGAACATTCCGTCCACATCAAAGCCCGCACTGCCAAAGATTTCCTGGGCATAGTTGAAGATAACATTCGTGCCACACCATTGCTGGAAGACTGCAATGACAATGCCCAAAAGCAGTATCTTGCCGTATCCATGTCCACCAAAAAGAACCTTAAGTCCTCCCTGTTCTGCTTCCTTTATCTGCGAGGTTTTATTCGATTTCAGAGCCAGATAAACGGGACTTTCGGGAATGAAGAAGGCCATGAAGAGGAAGAGGGCAGCAGGCACTGTCTCGGCCCAGAACATCCATCGCCATCCCCACTCTCTACCCCACTCCGTCTCGACGCCCGAACCGATGAGCATGTTGACAACCTGGGCAGAGAGAATACCCAGGACGATGGTCATCTGATTAAGGCAGACCATACGGCCACGTATGTGGGCAGGAGACACCTCGGCTATGTACATGGGTGCCAAGGCACTGGCTACGCCAATGCCCACTCCGCCAATGAAGCGTGCCACATTGAACATGGTAAAATCATTGAAATATCCTGTCATCAAGGCACTTACCGTAAAGAACACGGCAGAGAGGATGAGCAAGGGTTTGCGGCCGAACCTATCGGCCAAGACTCCTGCCACCATGGCACCTATGAGGCAGCCTACAAGGGCAGTGGTCATGGCCACACCTTGCATGAAGGGATCACTCTCAATGCCGAAAAACGGCTCGTAAAAGGGTTTGGCACCTCCGATGACAACCCAGTCATACCCGAACAGCAATCCGCCCATGGCAGACACCATACAGATAAAGTAAAGATAAAGTTTACTGTTTTTCATATTTTAGTTTTGGTTAATCTTTCTTGTGAACCTCGAATTATTATCATCTACAAATGTAGTAATTATTTTCCCAAAAACAGCATTTTCACCCTATTAATTGAAAAATCTGCCATAAAAAACGAAAGCTGGCTACATTTACTGCAAATTCACAACGGCTAAACTGCTATTGAGGTTATGAGGAATTTCACACGAAGGCACGAAGTTCACGAAGTTTTTCTTCTCTCTCTTTAAGAAATTCTCTTCGTGAACTTCGTGCCTTCGTGCGAGAATCCTCAAAGCAAAGCAGTTTTAGCAGTTTAGCGGTTGCAGTTAACGCAAAAAGCCAGCCACCCCGAAAAAGGGATGACTGGCAGTGTATGCTGTTCGGCTTTTCAGCCTCGCACTTTCTATTAGCGGATGAAGAGCATCTCGCGATACTTGGGGAGAGGCCAGAGCTCGTCGTCGACAACCAACTCGAGGTGGTCTACGTGGTAGCGAATCTCTTCGAGCAGAGGTGCCACGTTGTCGTGGTAAGCGATAGCCTTCTCGCGTTCTGTCTCGATGGCATTGGCTGCCTTACGTGCCTGACGCATGTTCTCGACGTTCTCGGTGATGAATGCACAGTGCTCGCTGATCTTCTCGATAAGCTTCAAGTTGTTGGCATTGAGCTGTGTAGCTGTGGAAACGGGGAAGGTCTCCTTTACCTTGAAGACATTGTCGATGAGGGCGCTCTGATAACGGAGAGCTACGGGCAGGATGTGGTTGAGGCAGAGGTCGCCGAAGATGCGGCTCTCAATCTGAATCTTCTTGTAGTAGTTCTCAAGCTTGATCTCATTACGTGCCTCGAGCTCGGCGGGCTGGAAGACGTTCATCTTCTGGAACATCTCCTTGGTAGACTCAGCCAGGTACTGATCGAACATGATGGGAGCGCTGCTCTCAACGTCCAGACCACGCTTCTTAGCCTCTTCCTTCCACTCGTCGCTGTAACCGTTGCCGTCGAAATGGATGGGCTTGCAGGTCTTGATGTCTTCGCGAACAACCTTTACGATGGCCTTCATCTTGTCCATACCACCCTCGATGAGTGCGTCGACACGAGTCTTGAAGTCTGCCAATGCCTCGGCCACAGCAGTGTTGAGCACGATCATGGCAGCGGCACAGTTGGCCTGGCTACCTACGGCACGGAACTCGAAGCGGTTGCCAGTGAAGGCGAAGGGCGAAGTACGGTTACGGTCGGTATTGTCGATGTGGAGCTCGGGAATCTGAGGAATGTCGAGCATCAAAGCCTGCTTGCCAGCCAGGTTGAAGATGTCCTCGTCCTCGCTCTCTTCGAGCTTAGCCAACACGTCGGCAAGCTGTGCACCGAGGAATGAGCTGACGATGGCTGGAGGAGCCTCGTTGGCACCAAGACGGTGTGCATTGGTGGCACTGATGATAGAAGCCTTGAGCAGACCGTTGTGCTTGTATACAGCCATCAAGGTCTCGACGATGAAGGTGATGAAACGGAGGTTGTCGACAGGAGTCTTGCCGGGACCGTGGAGCAGAACGCCGGTGTCGGTAGAGAGTGACCAGTTGTTGTGCTTACCCGAACCGTTGATGCCATCGAATGGCTTCTCATGGAGCAATACGCGGAAGCCGTGACGACGAGCCACCTTCTTCATGACGCCCATGATGAGCATGTTCTGATCTACTGCCAGGTTGGTTTCACCGAAGATAGGAGCAAACTCGAACTGATTAGGAGCCACCTCATTGTGGCGAGTCTTCATAGGAATGCCGAGGCGATGACCCTGGATCTCAAGATCCTTCATGAAAGCCTGCACACGGGTAGGAAACTGTCCGAAGTAGTGGTCATCCATCTGCTGGTTCTTGCTCGAACCGTGACTCATCAGGG